>NZ_JBGJZL010000019.1:0-64309 GCF_042610375.1 Pelosinus sp. sgz500959 | reverse complement strand
TACAATCACGAACGTACCCAGAAAAGGTTACGTGATTTATCTCCAATCACTTTTAGACAGCAACTCCCCTAAAATTTAAAGACATTTTGGGTGGGGACAGTGTCCACTATTTTAGATGCACTACAAACCGTCCCCTGTCTCCCCCTTAGCTCTGATAAGTGCAACATCAATATTCATTTATGTTAAGCCCCCTTTTTTATCGATTTAAAGTTAGGCTTACTCAAAAGTAAATAATATTAAATAATGGTAAGATGATACGGCTTGCGTAACGTCTATAACGTAAACTGTGAATGTGTAATTTTTTTGATAATAATTTCTTCCTTTCTATAATTATTCCACCAAGTAGTTAATTCATAAAATACTGGCAACAGCTTTCTTCCCTTATCAGTCAAAGCATATTCTACTTTTACAGGCATTTCATTATATTGATGTCTAGTAATTAATTCATCTCTTTCAAGTTCACGTAAGGAATTTGATAGCATTGTATTTGTTATTCCTGATATCTCCCTTTTTAATTCATTAAACCTTACCACTTCATTGCTTAATAACTGTGCCAATATACGAAGTTTCCACTTACCTCCAATTAATTCTAATGCACATTTTACAGGACATTCTAAGGACTTTTCTGATTCTCTAAATACATTCAAATATTGCGCTAATTCTTGTTCGCTTGCCATATCTATTCCTCCTAGTATGAAAAATGGTACCTAATCTTAAAATTCTGCGTACTTGTCAGCATAAATTCAATTAAGTATAATTATTGTACCAAGTATATTAACTTGAGTAAATATATAATCTAAAGGAGATATTAATCATGGAATTAATGAANTATGAAAAATGGTACCTAATCTTAAAATTCTGCGTACTTGTCAGCATAAATTCAATTAAGTATAATTATTGTACCAAGTATATTAACTTGAGTAAATATATAATCTAAAGGAGATATTAATCATGGAATTAATGAAAATAATAGCAATGCGTAAATCAACTAGAAATTACAAATCTAAGCAAATCAATGATGAATCCTTAAATACTATACTTGTTGCTGGATGCGCTGCTCCAGTAGGAATTGGTGCTTATCATGAAGTACATATGACGGTTATTCAAAATCCTGATCTATTAGATAGAATTTCAAAAGCAACTGCAAATTTATTAGGTAATCCAAAAGCGAAACCATTATATGGTGCACCAACTCTAGTAATTATTTCTGGCAAACCAAATGATAAAGCTCCCACTGTTGCAATTGCTAATGCATCTTGTATTATTGAAAATATGACTCTTGCTGCTACTAATCTTAATATAGGCAGTGTATATTTATTGCGGTCCATATTTGCGATTAATGCAAATCAAGAGTTAATAGAAGATTTAAATTTACCTGAAGGCTTTTTTCCTGCTGCTGGCATTGCATTAGGTTATCCAAATGAACCATTCACTATAGAAAAAGAATTGAAACAAACTATACAACTTAACATAATTAAGTAGACATTTTATTTAGGCTATAATCTACTTTTCAACCACTCTAATTTATTTTTTTAAAATTCAGCATCGATAAACAATTGAAAATATATTCTATAATTGTATGATAATAAGATCAGTTACCTTCAATAATCATCACCTGAAAAAGTCCTCAATCCCTATTTTAAAAAGGATTGAGGACTTTTTTCGCCACTACCAATGATACGGTTCTGCGTATCATCTCTAACGGCGAAATTTATTTAATAAAAATTTTCATCAGTTTATTATAAAGTGGACTAATCATATAACCTGTAGGACTATGCGAATACCTTTTGCCTGTATTCAGTTGATTAATCTTTCCCATTTCTTCACTGGATAATTCAAAGTCAAACAACTGAATGTTTTCTTTAATTCTTTCTGGCTTTGATGATTTTGGAATAATAATAATTCCCCGCTGCACATGCCACCGTAGAATGATTTGAGCCACTGTTTTATTATGATGATAGGCAATTTTTTTTAACTCTGCATTTCCCAATAACGCCTTATTCCCTTGCCCTAATGGTGCCCATGCTTCATGTAAAATTTTGTGTTCAACGAGATAGTCGTGCAATTCATTTTGTGGAAATTCTGGATGAGTCTCAATCTGATTAATCATTGGTGGAATCTTCGAATGTCTCATTAATTCTGCAATGTGCTGAATCTCAAAATTCGCAACTCCAATCACTTTGATTTTTCCTTCCAAATATAACTCTTCCATAGCTCGCCACGTTTCTATGTAATGAGGTGAGGCAAAATGGATTAGGTACATATCAAGATACTCTACATTCAGCTTTTTACATGTCTCTCCAAAGGCCTTCTTAGTAGCTTCATAACCATGATCCGTATTCCAAACTTTCGAAGTAATAAAAAATTCTTCCCGAGAGATCCGACTTTTCTGAATTTCTTTTCCTAGATTTTTCTCATTTCCATAAATTTTGGCGGTATCAAAATGCCGATACCCAATTCGAATAGCCTCACCGACCGCCGTTTCAAACTCTTCCTCTTTAGTTAGTTTATATACCCCGAAACCTATTTGTGGAATTTTAACACCATTGGCTGCTCTTATTTCCTGATTTATTGTATTCATTTACTTATATTCCCTTCAAAACAAATTGGCTTAAACCTACTGAAGAAATTCTTTACGACTCTGCATCATTTCATTCTTTCTTCCAACACTCAAACATAAATTCTTCAATATGAGTAAATAGCCGTTTCATCAAAATCAAGTCGCTTTTAGCTGGATTTATATGATAAAAGTTCATCGTGCCTTCCTTGACGACATCTACAATTTTTGCCTCCTTTAATATTTTTAAATGATGTGAAACAGCCGGGCGTGACAAATTTGTTCTTTTAGTTATTTCTCCAACTCTCATTCCGGGATATGTTCCTTTCATTAAACTTATAATAATTAATTGTCTTGTATCATCTCCAATAGCAACTAACACTGCTCTGCATTCTTTAAACTCATTTTCTAGTTGTTTTAATTTGTCTAATTCATTCATTATATCTCCTTTAAGTAAAGACTTTTAATAACAAATCATTGACCCTTTCTTTTATGCAAACTTGATTAATTGTCTGTTAATGGTTTATTGTTTTAATCCATCATAGCAAGGTATAATTACTTTATCAACATCGGGAAAGTAAATCGAGACGGATATCTTAAGTTGTAATTAATTTTCTCCAAGCTTTTTGTCTTCTAGAACAATAATTTTTAGCAGTTTATGGAAGTTGCTTATTATTAGATTAGTTTTAAAATATATTTTTAAAAACGGATGGTATATCTTTATCAAATAACAAAGAAGCTTCTAATAAATTTTGTAAAATTTGTTAGAAGCTTCTTTAGCCATTATAGATGATACGGTTCCCCCCGATTAATCCCAAACCCTCATATACTTGTTTGAGTAGCAATAGTATATTATTTAAAAGATTGGCGTTTATCATTCTGTCACTCAGGAACCGTCATCACCATACCCCCTAAGATTAGTAAACCTCCTGCCCACTGTTCCACTCCAGGATGCTCACCTAATATAAGAATGGCTAGAATGAGCGAAGTTAATGGCATCATGCCAGAGAAAGTAGCGGCGACAGAGGCCTTGCAACGTCTAATGCCTTTATACCAAAAAATAAATGCTAATGCAGTAACAAATAATCCATACCAAACTAAGGCTCCCCAACCTTTTATGTCCAATAGGTTAAGCCTAGTAAATGGTTCTTCCATAAAAGCAGGTACCAAACAAAGGAATAATGCAATTGCAGTCACTAAGGTGCTTTGAACAATTGGATCAAATAATGGCTCTGGTCGTTCAGCCGCTTTAGCACTTTCCAATCGAGAAAGTACATTGAATATCGACTCACACAAAGCTGCACAAATGACTAACAGATTTCCCAGCATATGATCTTCAGAAAATTCAGTGCCTGAAGAAAAGAGTCCCTGGATCACTAATATACCCGTCACCGTGCTAATCACACCGAAAATACGCAACTTGCTCAATGACTCTTTTAGAAGTAACCAAGCCAGCAATACTGTTACTGCTGGTGTCACACCTGTTAGTATACCTGCCTCGCCAGTACTAGTTAAAACAAGTGCTTGTAACAAAAACATTCGGAATAAAAAAATACCGAATAGGGCCTGGAATAAGAGTTTAATCCACATCCCCACCGACAGGAACTGCAAAGTACTACGCAAATTTGAAATGCAAAGTGGTATCAGACCTAGTAAGGCAAAGAAGAGACTAGCAGCAGCGATCGTAAATGTTCCTAGATTTCCAGAAACAAAACGTCCAGCAATCACTGAAGTTCCTGCCAGACTAAACGCTCCAATCAAATAGAGTATTCCGACAAAATGTTGAATCATAATTCCTCCTACTATCAAGATAAAAATATCAAAATAGATTATTTATGATATAATCGTAACAAATAAACTGGTACAGTTACAGATCCAGTTTACTGCAAAATTCAAAGAACCAGTTGGAGGAATTATGTGGGGAATTATACTGCAACGTCACAGTGAAATTACATTGGCTCGTCAAATCTATCAGGCCCTGCGGAAACAAATGCTCAAAGGTTGCTTACAGCCTGGTGATATGCTACCCTCTACTCGGGAATTAGCTAAAGAGTTGTCCATCTCTCGTAATACGGCCTATGAATCCTATGAAATGTTGGCAGCCGAAGGCTATATTGTCAGCCGCCAAGGAGCACCCACACGTGTAGCCGAAGGTTTGATTTTAAAGAACAGTGAACTTATAAACCAACAAGCAGCCATCGAAAAGATTGACTCTACAGTGAATTACCGTGCGGATTTTCGGACAGGTCTGCCAGATTTACGCCATTTTCCCCAACAGCGTTGGCTACAACTTATACATCAGGCCTCCGAAAAATTGGGGTTAGAGCACTGGGGTTATACTGAACCAGAAGGTTTGCCAGTTTTACGTGAACAAATTTCTGCCTGGCTTTTGCGGAGCAGAGGACTTGTCGTTGCACCACAAGAAATTTTCATTACTGCTGGCGCTACTCATGCTCTTCATATACTGGCCGAACTTTTGTCAACAAAAAAAAGACAGGAACTTATCATTGAAGATCCCTGTCATATGGGTATGTTGCGCGTATTACAAAAGAATAACTTCCGAGTCAAGCCCGTGCCTGTTGATGCTCAGGGCCTGCAAACGAATGCACTGACGAACTCAGATGCTTGCGCTGTATATGTCACTCCTTCCCATCAGTTTCCTCTCGGCGGCATTTTGCCAGCAGGGCGCCGTACTGCACTAGTTCGTTTTGCTCAAGAACAGGATTTGTATCTCATTGAAGATGATTATGATAGCGAATTTCGTTATATCGGTTCACCAGTAGCGCCACTTTATACTTTAGATCCGCAACGCGTTATTTATGTTGGTACATTTAGTAAAATTTTGTTTCCTGCTCTACGTATTGGGTATATCATTTTACCACGTTCTTTGCAACCTCTCTGGTGTCAATTGCGTCTTTATACGGATGTCCAAAATCCACCTTTTGCGCAAGCTGCACTGGCAGAGTTTCTAAGTACTCGTAAACTTGACAGACATATTCAAACCATGCGACGAATTTATGGACAACGACGAAAATTTTTACTTGAGACATTGGCAGAAAAATTCGGTAACTGTTGGCAACCTTGGGGCGATGCTGCTGGCCTGCATATAGCTCTTGAATTTCCTGGTAGACGCTTTGATCAAGACTTCGCCTATCATTGCCAGCTACATGGAATTCGAATTACAACCGTAGATTATCATAGCATCATGAAAGGAAAACATCTGGGGAAAATTTTACTCGGTTATGGACATCTCGAACCCCAAGAAATTAAGCATGGTATTAGTTTGTTAGCTGAACAGATGTAAAAGTAACAGTAAAACTGGCACCGTATGAAACGATGCCAGTTTTATTTCGGCCCCTGTTCGCCAACCAATGATTGTACGTGTTCATCAGTCTATCTCTATTGCTTCAATTCTTTCTAATTTGTATAAGACAGGATGCAACCCATCAGCACAGGAGACGATTTCTACGCCTTTCTGTTTAATCCAAGGATAGTCATGTCCGAGAGAAAGGAACACAATCTTATCTTGAACGGCGACCCAAGCCCAACTGCAAAAACCTTCAGGCTTCTGTACATTTTTGCAAAGGTATTCCTGACCCTCTTTGTATTTGGCGCAGTTAATATGTACGTTATCAGCAGCATATTCCTTGTGAATATCAGGTACTTCAATCTTTTTCAGTACAGTAATCTTAACATCACAATATTTGGTGCCAGCCATATTATACCTCCAAGTAATATTTTTGCGTATTTATTATAGTTAGGACTTCTTTTGCTTTCTTTTATATTTTACATCAAGTTTGCAAGGTTTAGATACTCTATTATACCTCACATATCTCTATTTTGGTTGAATTTCATTTAGAAGTGTAAATCCTAAGATTATCATTCCACCTGCAATTTGCATAAGGTTTATTGATTCATCTTTAATAAACTTATTAAGTATCACAACCGTTGCGTAAAGTACTGCTGCACCAAGGCCAAATCCTATACCAATAAGAGTGTTACTTGAACAAAATCGAGCATGCTTCCATTTCTTATCTTCCCTTACAGGTCCAAATCCCAGCGTTCTTCCAAGACATCCTTGCCCCATTCAGGGTTTTCATAGGTTTTTGTTATCTTAAATCCCCTATTCTTATATAAATGCCTTGCTACTTTTAGAGAATTCATTGTTAAAAGAAAAACGTGTTGATATCCTTTTTGACGACAGAAATCCAATGCCATATCAATCAATTTATGTCCTAATCCTCTTCCGCGCATTTCAGGTTCAAGTATGTAATATCTAAATTGTGCGGTTTTCTCATCTGCTTTCATAATTGCAACACATCCTGCAGGACTTCCATTACATTCAAGAATAAACATGCACTCTTTTTTCTCATCAAAATTCTGTACAAAGTGATGTATGCTTTCGTCAACATATTTATCAAAAGTCGAAGATAAATTACGTTCTTCTCGATATAAAGCTTTATGACGAGAAATTACATAGTCAATATCACTCGGGGTAAAAGGACGGATGGATATTGAATCCGTAGTAATCGAAAGATTTCTTTTAATAGTGTTCATAGCATTATGAACTTGAATACAAGCTTCATCACTAAGAGGTTCGATCAGTTTCTTTATTTGTTCGTTCGATTTCTCATTCAAATCCTTAAATTCTTGCCACCCTTTGTCAGTAAGCTGAATATAATTTACACGAGTATCTGTTTCTGATACGGTTTTTGTAACGAGGCCATTTCGTTCGAACTTCAGTATCATTCTACTCATATAACTGCGGTCAATCCCCAGTTGATTTACCAGCGTATTTGCGGTACACTGCTCTGTTTTACTTATTTCAAATAGAACCCGCGCTTCTGTTAATGAATAGCCTGAATCTAAGATGTATTGATCCAGTAATCCCAAAATATTTGTGTAAAAACGGTTAAATCCCCTAATATTTGAAATAATATCTGCTGATGTTAACAATTTATTTTCCTCCTGTTATCTATATAATAATGGTGGACTCTATCCACTATCATTATATAGTGTTTTTGTGGACTGTGTCAACAATTCTAGTTATTTTCACTATTTTATTCTGCAAATAGATATGTGAATCAATCGTCTATCGTTTTTTTCGGGCTGACTGATAACAAAAATAGAATTTTCCATTTCGAGAAATACGAAAATACGTACCGCAATCCGCGCGCTGCATGGATTGTAGTATCTTCATCTCAATTGTAAGATCCTAGAACAGTCAAAAGATCAAAAATAAATTAAAAAAACTTGGCCAAATAGCCAAGTTTTCTTTAATTTATTTCCATTTTTTGAAACCATAAATACTTCTTTCATTTTAAAATGAGATTGTAATAAGATGAATTACAATCTACCTTGAATAGTACAACATCAGATATACTTATCAAGTATTACTTCTAATTCACTCAATGGCATATACCCTTGAGAGATCAATTGAGATCTCCCCTCTATTATGGCCACTACACTAGGATAAGTTGATACTCCTAACTGCTCAGCCAATACGAAGCAGTCATTCACGATTTTTGATTGTTGGTCAGAGAAATATTCCTTTTTAAATACTTCCTTGGAAACGCCAAAGTTATTAGCAATATTAGCATAAAGCTGCCAATCGTTAGTATCTTTCCCATCTACATAAAAGGCTTTCTGTATTTCTTTTAAATATTCAAAAGTCTTTTCTTTTTTTATTGTTTGCATAATAACAACCGCTTTTGCACCAGGCAAGCTATCTAAAACAACTTCGTTTTTTTGTAGTATGTTTTTTTCAAATTCATGACCAAACTTTTTTCCTGTCAGTTTCGTGATTGTTACATTATGGGTTTTCATAAAATGACTAAGACTACTATTCATTGTTTTTGCGCTCTCACCAATCCACATTCCAGCCGGTAAAATGGTAAAATCCAACTCACTCTTATACTTTTCATGAATTTGGTTGATTGTATCACTAAATCCATAGCACCATCCACACATTGTGTCCATAACATAATAAATTTTTGTTTTCATCTTCTAGTCCTCCTTGAAAGCAAGAGATTTGTGCCTTTGAGCGCAATATTTCTCTTGCTTTACTATAAGATTGTACCCATTTAATAGGCGATAGTGAAACGTTTACGGATAAAGTGAGGATTTTCTACTTCATCTAACATGGCAATAGCATAATCTTCTGTAGAAATATGACTTTCCCCTTTTTCATCGACTACAAGCTGATCAGTACCTATTCTAAATACACCTGTACGTTCTCCTGGTTGAAACATGGCAGCAGGGCTAAAATAGGTCCAATCCAAATCTGCCTTACGATAAATTTCTAGGGTTTCAGCAGCAGCCAATGCAATTGGTTTCCATGCCTCTGGAAAATTTGGTGCATTGACCAGTTTGAGACCAGGGGCAACTTCTAGACTGCCAGCCCCACCTACGATCAACAACCGTTGTACGCCAGCCTGTTTGACAGCATTGATTAGTTCGTTGGTCACAGCCTTCATAGCATCTTCAGCTCCGTGTGATGGTCCATAAGCACTAATCACCGCATCATGACCTACTACTGCCTTGCGAATGCTCTCACCGTCTAAAAGATCCCCTGTTACTACACGTAATCTCTCGTGTTCTAGAGGAATACGAGAAGGATCTCGCACAATGGCTACGACTTGATGTCCTCTTGTTAATGCTTCTTGTAAAATACGCTGCCCCACAGTTCCACTAGCTCCGATTAATGCAATTTTCATAATTAATTCATTCCTTTTTATTTTATTTAAGAGATTGATGCAAACTATTTATTTTCCTTTAACTTGTTGTAACTATAATTGTTACAACTTGCCTAAAAAAATAGATTAGTCAGAACCTATTTTTTCAATCAAACCGGCAACTAATTGGTCCATTGTTACTTTCATTAAGACTTCTTCCATTGCAGATTGAGCACTGATTAGCACCAACTGCAATACAGATTGGATATTGGCCCCAACAGGACATCGAGGATTGGGCTGCTCATGAAGATTAAATAATTGATCCTCTTTAACAACTTCTACTGCTTGATAGATTTCAAATAATGTAATATCTTTTAACTCTTTAATGAGGTAAGCTCCTCCTGTTCCAGAGCGTACATTTACCAATCCAGCTTTTTTTAGTTGCCCAAGAACTCTACGAATAATCACAGGATTTGTATTGACACTTCCCGCAATCCATTCTGATGTATTGTGAGATGTTGGGCTTACTGCTAGCAAAGATAAAATATGTACCGCTACGGCGAAACGACTGCTAATTTTCATCTGCATCACCTCTTGTTGTAACCATTATACTTACAACTTAAAATATAGTCAAGAGATTTAATAAGAAAAACTACTCATCTGGTTAATCGAATTAGATGAGTAGCATTTTTCTCACGAAAGTATTCACTTGCACTTAATCAGATCCTAAAAATCCTTCCGGTTTTCTTTAATATAATCTTAAGAACATCTTGCTTTGATTAAAATAAACTCTGGAATTTTTTTTGTATAATGGCTAAATTTAAGCTTTATTATCTTTTATTGATTTCTTTTAAAGTTATATCTGGAGCATGATATCTGCGAAGATAGTGAGTATGAGAAAACCTACTCAGAATCATACTGAAAAATCGCCACCCTAATGCAGTATGCAAAATTAGATATACAAGTAGAACACTCGTTAATATGTAGACGTATTGTATGGCCCCATCCAAATTAATAGGAAACCAGGTAAGAGTAGCAGGCAATAGATTCCCCAGCAAATATGTTGAAATGGGTACTGTTGTAAGATAATAAAAAATGATTGCTAATAATGGACTTACCTCTACCGCTTTATGCGGACAGTAGTTCATACAGGCCATGCAACTGTCACAAGAATAGGTCCAATATGGACGTTTTCTTTTTATCCCCTTCATTATAATGGCGTGTTTAGGACAAGAATTAACGCATAAACTACACCCTATGCACTGATCCGAAGCAAAAAATAACTTCGAGAAAATCAATTGTGCCATAATAAGGTACATGAAGGAAATCGGCGCTAACCATAGACCTAGCACCAACGAAACAATCCCGTCAAAATATACTTGCCCTGACAAAATCACTTTAGCAAAGTGCTTAACTTTAGGCTGAGCTGCTGAAATAATAAATTCAATATTTTCCTTACTTAAGCCCCAATGAACCGCAGTCCAATTACTAGGCATATCTATACCTATAACTCCCCTTACCTTATAACCTTTTAAAAATAATAAACACGTTATTAGATAACCTGCTGTTCCTTCCATTCCGGGGAGAGAAATACCCTTGATTCTAATACCAGCACGTGAAGCTAGAACAACGGCAGATGTACCTTTTCCTCTTGGAATGTATAAAATCTGCTTTACTATTAACCATGGAGCTGTAAAGCCATGAGTAGGAAATGTAAAAATACAGAGTATTTTCTCACCCAGCTCTATCGCTAGTTTGTCAGTTGTTATTTGTTGCATTTTAGTTTGTAGATCAAATGTTTTTGCTACTTCGCTACACCATGCTGCTATCTTGTATGAATTTCCTGTACCTGTCATAAAGAACACGCACATTTTTTCAAATGCCATATTTATCTCCCCCTCTATAAATATCTTACTAACTTACCATATCGAAAAAAATTCGCTATCCATTATAATATATTGCAAAATAAGCATATTTTCATTTAATGATATTGAAAATCATTCTCATTAATGTTATACTTTGAAAGTCGGTTTAATACAATGCATATTTGATATTTAAAAAAGCTAAGATAGGAGTTTTTAAAATGGCAACAAGATGCGAACCAAGATTTAAATTATCTCGAAGATTAGGAGTTAATATTTTTGGACATCCAAAAGCAATGAACAAGGCTACCCCGCAAAATAGCCGAGCAGGAAAAAAATTATCAAATTATGGCTTGCAACTGTTAGAAAAACAGAAAATAAAAGCTTATTATGGTCTTTTTGAGAAGCAATTTATACGTTATATTGAAAAGGCTAAAAAAAGTAAAGAAATCACAGGGGTTGCTCTCTTAAAAACTTTAGAATGCAGACTTGATAACCTTGTTTATAGAATCGGATTTGCGAGTTCTATACGTCAAGCAAGGCAAATCGTAACTCATGGTCATATACTAGTTAATGGAAAAAAAGTTGATATCCCTTCGTATGGAGTAAAGGTAGAGGATGTTATCTCATTGAGTGAAAAACAACGAAATAATCAATTATTTTCGGCTAATTTTTTAGAAATTCAAGGGTTCTCCTTACCATATATTGAACAGGATCATGAACAGTTTAGTGGGAAGTTGCTACGACTACCAAATAGAGAAGAAATTCCTATTGAAGTCAATGAAATTCTCGCCATTGAATTATACTCAAAATAAGAGTTTATTTCCCACAAGGAGGGAACAGAATGTGTAAGTACAATAATCCGTATTATTGGGAAGACGTCCTGTTAAAGAAAAAAAATCTTTGGCGAGATGACTTTGCCAAGCTTAAGTCTCCACACGATGCGATTTTTATAAATACAGTGGTGATTGATTATGAAAGAGATGTCATAGATAATAATTGGGCATGCTATCCTGATGCAAAATCTCTATTGGGTTTTATCCAATATATCTATGTCCCCTTAGCATTCTTTTATATCATCAACGTCACAAATCAAGATTTATATATTCCGATCTGCTCACATAGTGAAATGATTGAGTACATTGACGATTCTGGTTCTGAATATGGCAGTGTGATGAAAACATCTCTTGATGAACTAAATACTTATTGGGAATTAGATAATGTATCCTGCCTAGAAAAAATCAGGGAGTTTTCTAATAAATTTAATGCATCTTGGTATCAAGAAAACTCTATTCTGCATATGGGTATCTTTGGTAGCACTTTCGAGATTGCAGATTATTTAATTCACACTATCGAATTTAGTGAAGTTCTAGAAGAATATATTGGATTAACCACTACTCAATTAAAGAATATGTGCGAAAGTTTTTATACCAATCAATTTAGCAAAAGATCTTTTGTACAACTTTTAAACAATAACATTGGATGTATTATCTAAAAATGGTACGTAATTTGATATTGATATGAATCACATATGAAAAAATCATAGGTTATCTGAGAAAAGACTATCTGAATGTTAAGTTTCAGTACAGTCTTTTTTCATTTTGCAGAATACTAGTAACATCTTCCCCAGTCTTATCAATAATTGATGGTAAAATGCCATATTTAATTGAAATCTTCGTCATGATTTTTGGCGATATAATATTATCAATTTCATTATATCAAAAACATGCATGAAACAATAATAACTTAATTAGACTTATATAGACAAAAAAGTTAATCTCCTGTAACATTAAGCCATAAATACAGCACACTTTTCAAGGAGTTATTATGCGCAAAAAGACAACCATCCTAGTTTTCTTTATATCCGCCATTGCCTTTTATTGCAGTTATACGGTTTTTTCTTACGACAATCGTACTGCCAATAACTTATCAGCCTACTGTAATATTGATTTTCGTGGCGTGGTTGATCCTAAAACAACTCATGTTACAGGTGCAACCTTATCTGTAGTCGATTTCCGTTATGATTCTAGACCAATGGAAAAGAATTTCATCATTGATGTTGATGGTAAAACATACAAAATCGATAATATTGAGATATCCGCCCAGCCGCCGACTTATTCTCTAAAAGATTTCTCCATAGGAAAATGTTTTAAACATACTAATACTTTATTTGTTACCTTTCCCCCACAAATCCTAAAGGAAATATCCCAGGCTGATACTGTAAAAGTTTCCTTTAACTATTTGGGCAGTGATTCCGCTATTGAACTGCCGTTAAGCACCGTAGATTTACAATATTGGAAAAACCAATTGTCATCTTTGTAAGATCGCACTTTGCTATTTTCGCCCCAAAAAACAAGCCTTGCACCTGCAAGGCTTGTTTTTTGATCTTTACTGGCATTTAGTGACCTAATTTATTCAATAAATCTTTTTGTTTCTGCGACTGCTGCTTATAGATATCGGAATTTTTGCTCTCAGGTCTATAGGTATGGGCTATTTTCAAATTGCTGGTGAGCAGCTCTTTCAAGTCTCTGCCCGCGCCCGTTGCATAGGCTGCGATGATGGAATTTGTCAGTACTGCGCCACCAGAAATCTCCAAAGTGATCGCCTCGCTGTTCATGACATCGGCTTTGATCTGATTCCAAAGAGCATCGCCACTGCCACCTTCAGTAATAGTGATTCTATTGATTTCAATACCGGCTTTGCGGTATGTGTCGATGATTTCCCGATAGTCATAGGCAATGGCCTCAAGCACGGCCCGCCATAAGACAAATTGGTCGGTGTCTAGAGTCATGTTCAGGAAACTGCCTTTGACATTGGAATATTCGTCATAGCCACCAGTTAGGTACGGCAAAAAGATCACATCATTGCATCCTGGGGCGACTTTGGACGCGCCTTGGCTTAACATTTCGTAATAGTTGTCATCATCGGCTTGTTGGCAGATACTGTCCTTGAACCAGCGCAGTGCCAACCCACCGGTTCGGACAAAACCCCAATAAAAATATGTATTTTCTAATGTACCGCTGTTGAAGATTAGGCCGCTACCTTTACGGCTTAGTTCTGGCATGATCCTTGTGGTCGAAACGCAGAACATTGCGCAGGTGCCGGCAACATCTACGGCCTTATTGGCTTCAAAAATCCCACTGCCTAACATGGACTGCATAGTATCTCCGGCTCCGGCACAGATAGGGATCCCTGATGGGCAACCGGTTTCCGCGGCTGCTTCAGCTGATAAAGTACCGATGATATCCCACGGTTTTACGATCTTTGGCATATAACTTTTATCGATTTCCAATATAGATAGCTGTTCATCGGACCATTCTTTTTCATACACTTTGTAACCTAATCCCCAACCTGACATCGCTCCCCAATCAATAAAGGCATCGCTACTCTTTAAACCGGCAAGATTGAGTAAGATATACGGTGTGTTGTGGACAAATTTCTTGCCTCTGGCCTGAAATTCTTTATTATTGGCCAACAGCCAACGGGCATGCAAGGCTGGAAACATGCAGAGCGGCTCCGCATTACCCGTTTCTTTACCCCAGATGTCGAGATCAAATTCTTTAAGTACTGCCGCATCGCTTTGCGTCCGTGAATCCAAATAATTTATGTAGGGTGTGATTGCCTTGCCGTTCTCATCAATACCGACAATTCCACAAATAATTCCATCGCCCATAATCGCTTTGATCAATCCTGGATTAATCCCCTGTTCTTTTAACTGCGTCATGCACTGTTTCATGCCCAGTTTAGTCAGTTCAAGATATTCATCCGCATCCATCTCAACCCAGCCGGGATGGGGATAGGTCAAAGTCGTCTGATTGGATACTTTCGCTACGCATTCCATATTTTCATTGTATACCGCCACTTTTACACTTTGCGTTCCTGCATCAAAACTAAGATAGTATTGCTCCATCATTTGCCACGCCTCCTGTATTTAGCTAGTCATATCTTTTGAAATGACCTCTAATGTCATTGCACCTTTTATTTTATCTCTTCGAAACTCAATTTATTTAGCTTAACTGTTTACATTCGCTATCGTGGGATAAATTCCTTGAAAATATTACTTTTTTCCAAGGATAATCTCCCCTATATCATCAACTCCACACAAAGAAAAAAGCCACAAAATTTTGTGGCTTCAGTGGTCCTCATTTTAATGGGATTTTGCACCTTTGTTGTCATACAAGGCTTCCTCTTATACTCTTGCCAAGCCCTTTTTCCACTTGTTGCACTAGAGAAGAGCTTATTATTTATTGACAACGGGCTGTGTTCCAACGATTGCCTGCTCTTCAGGTATGTTTTTTTCTACCTTAACATGCAAGGGAAGAAGAATAGAAGAAGAAACTGCCGTATTGCCACGATATGCGGGACTAAATTCAGATTCCTTAACTAACGCGATGACTGCATTATCAAAAGCAATATCCCCAGAACTTGTCATGATCTGCACATCACCATCTGCTGCTCCATACTCAGAGACAGTGGCCTTGATCTTCACTAGCAGTGTTTGTTCTGCATATTTGTCTTGAAGTTCTGGCGACAGAGAGAGCGTTGCTAAGGTAATAATGCGGGGCGGAGTCATCTGCGTATTCTCTTGCGCTAAAGCAGACACTGACATGCCAGTCATTAATAATAATAAAGTAAACATTGTAATAAATCTTATTTCTTTCATAAAAACACCCTCTTTTATTTTTTTGGTCTCTCTTACTGTTCACGCCACCAATGCCCACCCTCCTTTTTCTTTAATCGTCAATATCTTATCATGATAAGGCATAATGCTACTGCGGTGGCCCACACTAATAATCCCCGTTTCCCTAAGTTCACTTCGTAGTAATTTATAGAGCATTTTTTCTGTGGCTTCATCTAATCCAGAAGTGGTTTCATCTAAAAATAGCCATTGTGGCTTTTGCAAAATGGCACGGGCAAAAGCAATTCGTTGCTGCTCTCCCATTGAAAGTAGGTGTGACCAGTCTTCTTGCGCATCTAATCGTCCCAGCAAACCATCTAATTTGCATTTTTTCAGTACTGCATGTAGGGTTTCATCCGAATAACCCAGGCTAGGCTGTGGATAAAGAAGCACTTCTCGTAAGGTCCCTATGGGTAAATACGGATTCTGTGGCAAAAATAAGCACTGCTGGTTTTGTGGTATTTTAATACACCCCTCACCAAAAGGCCAAATACCGGCTATGGCTTTTATCAGCATACTCTTGCCATAGCCTGATGCTCCGAGAATCAGTAGGGATTCGCCTGCCTGCAGCTTCATGGCAAAGTTATGTACTAGCAACGCTCCATTGGGTAGTCTGAGATTTAGACCCTCTACGGAAAAAATAGGATCAAGGACAGTCACAACCTGAATGGACTTCTTTTGATGCACTACAGATAGTTGTTCTATCGCCTCCATAAACAGTACTAGTCTCCTGACAATCGCCTCTAACTCAGCGATCTCCTTATACCACCCGACAAAAAATGTGAGTGACTTGTGCACCTTGTCAAAAGCTGCTGTAATCTGCATTAGCCCACCCAGTTGAATTTGTCCACTGAAAAATCGGGGCACTGCGATGATATAAGGCAAAGGTTCAGCCCCTCGATACAGGAAAAAAATTAAACCATCCAACACTTTTTGCCGGTTTATACATTGATGAAAATTATCATATATTTTCTTAAAGCAACCATGTAAGATATGTCCTTCTCGCTGTTCGCCTCCATACAAGGCAATCACTTCTGCATATTCACGCAAACGCACTAACAAAAACCGAAAATCGGCCTCATAACGTTGTTGCTCAAAATTAAGCCACACCAGAGGGTGCCCGACCTTCCTCACAATGCAATTTACTACAATGGCATACCCAAATACAATCCAAACTAGGTCTCCAGGAATTGTAACATGCCAGTCATGCCAGAACAAAGAAAAAGCCCCAGACAAATTCCAAAGAATCATTGTAAAACTACATAAAATACCCACTGTATACAAAAACCATATAAAAATTTTCAAAATGGACTCAATAAATAGCTTGGCATCTTCACTAATGATCTGGTCTGGATTATCGACACTCTTATCCAGTATTTGCAGGCAATAATATTTCTTTGACTGTAAATATTCCTCCACTAACCAGCCACTCAGCCACGTGCGCCATTTGAGTTCCAGTATTTTCTGCAAATAACGCTGATAGACGGTAACCACCAAAGCAGATACGGTCAATGTACCCCAGAGGAAAATGGAATCGAAAAATGCTGCTATATCTCTGTCTTGCAATGTATTAAAAAAAATATTGCGCCACTTATTCAGCCATACCTGTAGATAAACATCGGCGGCAGTCAGTCCAATGATAGCTAGCAATAGCATAATAGCATGTTTCTTTTCTGCGGATCGCCAATATCCATTGCCAACTTTCCAAATCCCATGCAATAGGCTGAAGTTTTTCACTTCAGCTAATTGATCATCTTTTAAGTTATTTTTTAACAACATAACATTACGTAACACCCCTTAATTGTAGCTTGGAAAAGTAAGCAACGACTGTTTCCTTTCCAAATAAGGGTGTCTCAATCTCCCATCAACTGCAGAATAAATATAATTGTTTTAGAATTTTATATTCTAAAACAATTATATATGATAATGAGAATCAACGTCAATTGAAATTTTAAGAGCTTTTTATCCATGTAACCTTTCATTACATCAAGGCAGCTCTATTTTAGAAGATTCAATTTAAAAATCCAGTCGGGTACAACTATTACACTGGTTGGTCCCACTGGCGTGGGGAAAACTACGCTAGTTAACCTTCTCAATCGCTTTTATGATCCGGTACAGGGCAGCATCCTTCCGTCACACTAGGGTAACACACGCCTAGCAAATTATGACTTGCCGACTTTGTATCTTATTATAATTCACCTTCCACTTCCATCAATCCAGTTCTTGCGTCTTAGAAATGCTGAAGAACCATCATGGCAACCTCTTATTCCAAGATGCGGCGATGGTTACTTTCTTAGATGGCATAAGGAGATTTAACTGCGCCACCAATAATATAGAGTAAGTATGAACGGTGTACCTAGGGCAACAGTAGATATGTTGTTCCACTCCTTACCTGCCAATGGTCCAAGGATACCACACAGTGACAGGAAAATGATGGTGGCTGGCAGTAGCCATATTTGCCGTGTCGATTGTCTTACAGGGCAGAGGACTTTCGTCGGTTTAGTTGCCATCGTTTTATTCAATGGTCGAAATTTTACAAACCAGGCATAAATGCCGGTGATAATCATTACGCACGTCAGCGCATCAATAAGAAACCAGAGAATCTTGAGGAGTAATGTATCGTGGTTGCTGAAATGAATGGGTCTAGCTAGGGAAAGCAATTCAATATACCAGGGTGCTTCAATCATAGCCGTAATATGCCCATTCTCCGCATCAATCCAGACAGAATGATAAAAGTGGGTAGAAAAACCCTCCCCAGCAGTCTGAACTACATAATGCCAAGGCATATTCCCTTCTTCTTGTGGCAATTGGATGCGTGTTATTTGACGAGTAGGCGCAGCCATTTGAGTAATATTCAGTACATCATCAAGTAAAATGCGCTGAGGTGGAAAAGGTTTCCCCTGATAGCTAACCAAAAATTCGGTGCGTGTATTCTCCTGCCATGTATTTTGAATAGGGCCAGAGAAGACAAAAATAAAACCGCTTAGGCATAATAATACGGCCCAGGAAAGAGTGACAATACCCAAAAGTTTATGCCAGTCCATCCAATAGATACGTCGGTGACCAGAACGAATAGTCCCGAAAGAAATATTTTTCATAAAGGGTGCATACAGCCATAGTCCTGAGATAAGAGCGACAATACTCAATCCACACATAAAGCCAAGTAAATTATGTCCGAAAGATCCCAAATACATATCAACATGCATTCTGTACATAAAGTTTATAAATTGGGATATAAACTCATACTTTATACCTTGGTCATCAGACTGCTCAATAATTTTTGCCGTATGCAGGTCCATCTGGATATACCGATAGTCCTTCCCTTCCCCTTTCAATGAAAAACCAGCACTCTGCTTCTCATGATTCAAATAGACGGAGCGCAGATTGTATCCTGGGTAGAGTTTTAGACTCTTTTCAGCTAGCTTGTCCAAAGACAAGTTTGACCCACCAATCGGAGAGTCCTCAGAAATAGCCGATACATTGATCTGGTTAAATTCCTTTATCTCCCGACCAAAGATTAAGGGTAAAGCACTCATACACATAATTAAAAAGAAGATTGCACAAACCAGACTTGCCCATTTATGAATTTTATACCAGTATTTCATTATTAACTCCTATATTACTGTATTGATGGAGATCAATTGATATTGCTGAATACAACCAACTATAAAATTCCACCTTGTTATCATAGGTTATAGTATATTAGAGAATAATAATCATTGTCAATTAGATTAGTTAAATAACCTCCTAAAAAAACATCACCCAACCTTCTAGTTTGAAGATGCGGTGATGTTTTCTAATCCTCTCTATAACCCTAAGGTTTTTCTAAATTGACTTGGTGTCAAGCTATGGATTTTTTGAAAAGCAGCGGTAAACTGGCTAGCGCTTTTATAACCTAACTTTGTTGCAATATTATTAATACTCATAGCATCATCACCCAATAGTTGTAGAGCAATTTTCATTTTTTCCCGTCGTATATAATCAGCAATCGTCAACCCATACAAACCTTTAAAGCGCTGACGTAACCTAGTTGTGCCCATCTCACCAATGACCGCTAATTGCTCAATTGACGGTGGGTTGAGAATATTGCCATCTAGAGTTTTCTTAACCTTCCAAATATATTTCTTATTTTGATACGTCAGCCTAATTTCCATTTTCTTTTGGGTATGTTTTTTGCAATATTCTTCATGCTGAACGTTACACCGAATTAACCCTATAATTTCCATAATTTTCCCTTCGAAATACATGGATGGTGCAATCGCTCGCCTAGTTGCATATTTTATTTGCTCAAATGCCATTGTCAGTTCAGGGGTATTATACTGCTGACTTTCCCAATTTGAAGCATCAATTAAGGTAAAGAGCTTTTCCCATGGCCTACTCTGTAAATATTCTACAATATGATCATCCGTGATCAAAATACTAGTATACAAAATCCGTTCAGTGTTATCAAATATCATTTTAAACGACGACCCTTGACTGATTAAGGCATAAATGACACCTTTTTGTAGCTGTTCAGCCTTTTTGCCTTTTTGAATAATGGTAACACCACCACTTTCAAAGAAACATAACCACAAATACTTTTGCTGAATAGTATGTTGGAAGGTAACAGGGTGGGGAAGTGTAAAATAAGCATTACTGACCACTAACCCTGGTGCAGGATACAAATCCACAATCCAGCTATTACTACTGCCTTTTGGTAAAAGAATATACCGGATGCCAGTATTGTAATCGGTTTTTTCTCCCCCTACTTGAGACACCAATCCATCATGTCCCGCCCCCAATAATACCTTGCTCTCCATATCATCACCCCTTCACTTTATCAAAAATCATTTTTCTAGATGGTGTTTTATCTATTTTTATACCATACTGTTTTCTCAAGTAATTATCCCAAAATGACAGATTTTTATCGATTTTAATCACAGAAAACTGGCTATTTACAGCCCATCGAATGATATAGATTCTCATTATCTTTGACTAAAACCAATTTATAAACATCATATTACTAAAGTCTAGACGGCTTGTCTAGCCCGATTGACCTTGTTATAATAGCCACAGATTAACATCAGTAGCCACTGGTGATTGCTAACTGGCACTTGTACTTTTTTAGGATAATAGATATTATTCTCTTTTCCAATATAGTTGCTAGAGGTAATACAAAACTATATGATGTCGTAAACTAAGATAAGGAGTCGATAGTCTGTATGAAAATAACAATGTCTCGTTCTCGTAAAAACCTACTTTGTGCCCTGATAAGTAGCAGCTTATTTTTGCACCTACCCCTAATTGCCCATGCAGCAGAACAAAATGAGGAATCCACGATTCCTGCGGAACAACGAGAATTTTCCCTCGACGGAATTGAGATTGTCGGCAACAAAATAAAAGATAACTCCCTTGACAAAGGTTATGTCGCTCAACGCAGTAGCGTCGGCACCAAAACCGATACACCTCTCAGCGAAGCGGCTCAGTCTATCAGCGTCATCACTCGCGAGCAATTGGAGGCCCGTGGTGCAACGGACTTGTTCGATGCCCTAGGTTATACTCCTGGTATTAGCGATGTAACCTATAACCGGGATGCTCGGGTATTTAATACAAATATTCGTGGTTTCTCCAGCGGCGACACAACCTATACGGATGGACTAAATATGCTGGCCTCAGGCATGAATAGTATAACTAACGATCTATATAGTTTTGAACGTATTGAAGTATTACGAGGGCCAGCATCTATCCTCTACGGAGCTAATAGTCCTGGAGGACTGATTAATCAAGTATCCAAGCGTCCAACTAGCACTGATCTACGAGAAATTCAGCTCCAGGTTGGCAACAGTGGGCAGCTTAGCACCGCTTTGGATCTTGGCGGTCCCCTACGTCAAGACGGCAAATTATTATTTAGACTGACAGCCCACACCACTGAAGAAGATCTATATGTCAATCAAAGTAGCAATGAAAAGTACTTTATTGCTCCAGCTTTGACCTGGATCCCCAATGAGAAGACTAGTCTTACCCTACTGACTCACTTTTTGAAAAATAATATCAAAGGAGATTACAACTATACCCGCAATGTGTACCTACCAGGCCATCCCTTATACGGTTTTTCTAATAAATTACTCATTGGCCAAGACTATGATCGCTATACAAAAGATCAGACCCAAATCGGCTATATCTTAGAACACCGCTTCAACGATACCTGGTCCGTAACCCAAACGGCTCGCCATTTGGATCTTTCCTATGAAAATAAAATAACAAATGTCTCAACGTTAGACAGCGATGGTCATACCCTCAATCGAGTAGGACGCAACATAAAGGGCGATTTTATCACGAATGCTATTGACACCCACTTTCAGGCAAAGTGGTCGGCAGGAGCAGTTGCTCATACCACTTTGTTAGGATTTGATTTTCAGCACAGTGACAGCAAATACCGCTGGGGGCGTGGCTCACTACCAGCTCTTGATCTATTAACTCTTCAGGCTGCCCAGGCCGTTACTAATCCAGCATTTTCAACTATGACCAATGCCACTACGGAGCAGACTGGCTGGTACGTGCAGGATCAACTGAAATTCAATAAGCGCTGGACAGCGTTGGTTGGTGGACGCTATGATCAATATGACCAAGATTCACTCAATCTCAAAAATGGTATCCGTACACGAACTAATCAGGATGCCTTGACTGGACGTCTAGGTCTAGTTTATGATGCTGGCGACGGTGTAATGCCTTATATCAGCTATAATGAGTCTTTCCAAGCCCAATCCGGCAACGACCGAAACGGCAACTCTTTCACTCCTACCACTGGCCGCCAATATGAACTAGGTGTCCAATACCAGCCAGCTAATAGCAATGCCCGTTTTACTGCTGCTATTTTTGACTTGCGCAAACAAAATGTGTTGACTACTGATCCAGTAGATGATAACTTCAGCATTCAAACTGGCGAGATAGCTTCTAAAGGATTAGAACTGGAAGCCAATATTGCTGCTTTCAAAGGCGCGAATTTGACAGCATCCTATACTTTACTTAATAACAAGATTACCAAAGACACGGATCCACAACGAATTGGTTTACATACCGAAGGCGTGCCTCGTCACAGTGCCTCAATCTGGCTGGATACCACTTCGCCAACAGAAGATAAAAAGCAAGGCTGGAGCTTTGGTGCCGGACTGCGCTATATCGGTTCCCGCTACGATTATGATAACCTCCATAAAGTAGGCGGAGTATGGCTGGCTGATGCCCTCGTTCGTTATGATACAGGCAGTTGGCGTTACGCTCTTAATGTTCATAACCTCTTGGACAAGCATTATATTATTGGCGATTTCGCCTCTTCTGACTACTATGATACCGTTGATGAAGGGCGCACCATTCAGCTTACAGCTACCCGTCGCTGGTAGGCTTTCCCATTATAAAGAAAGGTGCTTGTCTGATAAATTTTTATATGATAGAATAAAATTCAATTCAATTAAATTAAATACTCTGGGGAGCTTGTAGAGCAGGCTGAGAAAAAGTAACCAAACTTTGACCCATATACCTGATTTGGATAATGCCAACGTAGGAACTGCAGTTTTTGACGTTATAGTTATTACAAATACAATGGGATATGCCGTTATTGGTATATCCCATTTTTGTTATTTATCTTTTAGAAAGATTAGATCCTAACTATGCTAAAAGAATAATTGTGGTGGAGGAGGAGCGTCCTGCACCTTAAATAAAAAGACAACTAAATAGCGAGGGAGCTCGTGTTTCGAGATGAGAGGAAGCTTTTCAGCTTCGACCGAACTGGTATGTTTTATGACATACAGGGGGATGCTATTTGGCTATAGAAAAATATACCTTCAAACAATATTAATCTGCCTGTATGACATATTCTGTCAACCATTAGGCATTTAAGCCTTTTTGTGCTTAAAATAAATATTGTTTAGGAGGTATTTTTTATGAGAAGAAAATCTGATCTTTTAAAACTCGTCATGCTATCAATGCTAGTTGCACTTGGGGTGGTCATTTCCCCCCTTTTACGTATCGAAGGAATGTGTCCTATGGCTCATTTTATTAACATCGTATGTGCTGTCTTGCTTGGTCCTTGGTATGCCCTGCTTTGTGCAACATTAATAGGTGTAATCCGAATGATGCTTATGGGTATCCCCCCTTTGGCTCTAACTGGTGCAGTTTTCGGCGCAATGTTGTCAGGAATTTTTTACAGAATGTCGAAGGGGAAACTACTTTATGCTGTTATCGGCGAAGTTATTGGAACAGGTATCATTGGAGCTATTGTTTCCTACCCAGTTATGGCCTTCATCTACGGAAAAACGGGGCTTACATGGTTGTTTTATGTTCCCTTATTTATTTGTGGAACGCTGATTGGCGGAACCATTGCATATTTTTTCCTTACTTCCCTAAGAAAATCAGGTATGCTTGCCAATTTCCAAAAAAGCTTGGGGGCGAAGATTTATGACAAACCAAGCATATAACATAACTGATCTATTGGATATAAGACATAAGGTCAAGGTTGAAAAACCACTGATTCACTGTATAACAAATCATATTTCCATCAATGACTGCGCTAATGTTGTACTTGCTGTCGGCGCAAAACCGATCATGGCGGAACATCCTGCTGAAGTGTCCCAAATCACAACCTTTTCCCAAGCACTAGCCGTAAATCTTGGAAACATAAATGATACTCGTATGAAATCAATAATGCTTTCCGGCAAAGCTGCTCTTGAGAAAGATATTCCCTCTATTATTGATATTGTTGGAGTCGGATGCAGTACCCTTCGCCTTGATTTTGCAAAAAACTTTATTTTAGAATGTCATCCAAGCGTTATCAAAGGCAATATGTCAGAACTTAAAGCACTCTATGGTATGGAAAGCAGTGCAAAAGGAATTGATGTCGGTGAAAAGGATTCTATTACGAATGATACGATGTTGACTAGCATCGCAATGTTAAAGTCTCTTTCGTTACAAACAGATTCCGTTGTGGCAGCAACAGGAGTGATTGATATTATAACGAATGGAACGGATACCTATCTTATTGAAAATGGCTGTGAAATGCTTTCAATGGTAACAGGAACGGGTTGTATGCTAAATGTCTTAACTGCAGCCTTTATCTCAAATAAAAACATCATAGGTGGAACGATATTAGCGGTAGCGCTCATGGGGATATGCGGCGAACTTTCAACGAATCGAAAAGGGACTGGAACCTTTAGGACAAAACTCTTAGACTCTATATTTAGCCTATCAGACTATAATCTTAAGAAAAAAATAAGATGTACGTTAACGTGAGCTTCTATGATAAAGAAGGCTTGATTCAGGTAGAGCTTTAGCTCCATTTGAATCTTAGAGCGCCTTGGTCATGATGGAATGGAAAAAATTCTCTAAAAATCACAATGAACCCGCTAATTACCTTTCAAGCTAGGGAATTAGCGGGTTCATTTTTTAAAAAAATCTAGATTTAGATGGTGGCGACGATAACCCTTCTTGGGCTATCATACAAGATCCGTCTCAATTCATCCTTTAACTGATAATAAATATCACTTTACATCCTCTTAATAATATCCATGACAGCTTCTGTCATAACGCCGATCTCTTCGACAGAGGCGTTTACTTCTTGCGTTGTAGCTGCTTGGGATTGAGTTAGCTCCGTCATGGTGTTAATATGTTCTACGATAACATCCAGAGATTTTTTCATGTCACTAAGGCTATTTTCAATCTGCCCTACAGCGCTTGCACTACTTATTGCCAGTTTACGAACCTCTTCTGCCACCACAGCGAACCCCCGACCTTGATCGCCTGCTCGAGCCGCCTCAATAGCTGCATTTAACCCCAACAAATTTGTTTGATCAGCGAACTGCTTGATCAGTTCAGTAATTTGAGTAGTCGTATCTGCACTTACTTTGGTTTGTTGCGCCGATGCCATTGTAGCCTCTTGGGCAGAAACAAGTTCTTGAGCACTGACGGTTACTCCCGTTATACCAGTTACCATTTGATTCATAGACTCTGCAAGTTGTTCCACCTTTTCGGCTAGTTCTTTTTCTAATTGTAGCTTCATTTTTCTTTTTGTAATATCCTTAAGTGTACCAGCAACCCGCAAAGGCACACCATTTTTATCACGAAGAGTTTCACCACCAGCATAAAACCAACGGAATTCTCCACTTTTAAGTTTGAGCCGATACTCAATGCTATAGGGTATTTTTCCAGATCGATCATTTAAATGATCAGCAAACGCTGTTAATGTGCGATCAAGATCCTCTGGATGCAGTTTCTCACTCCAACTACTTAATAAGTTAGGAAAATCCTGCTCGTCATTGTATCCTAGAAGCTTACGGAACTGAGGGGACCACCAGAATTTATTATTAGGATTAACTGGATCACCAGCAACAACACTCATATCCCAGGGAGCATCACTGAGTTCTGCATCGGCAGCTAGTGCTTTGTTAATTAACTCAAATCGCGTAACCATAGTTTCAAGTTCGGCTTCCTTAGTTTTCTTCTCGTGTATATCATATAACGCACCAGCTACTCTTAATGGAATTCCCTTTTGATCCCTTATAGTAGTACCTGTGGCCCGGAACCAACGATACTCACCACTTTTTATCTGAAGCCGATATTCAATATCATAGGGGGTTCGTCCCGAGTGATCCATCAAATGAGCCGCAAAAGCTTTTAGTACCCAATCTTTATCTTGTTTATGTAATCGAGAAGCCCAACTATCCAATCTATTCGGAAAGTCACTTTCATTATTAAATCCTAGCATCTTACGGAATTGATCTGTCCAGATAAATTCATTGGCCGGATTAATGGGGTCACCCGCAATCACACTCATATCCCATAATCCAATATTAGTAGCCTGATTAACTAGTTCAAACCGTACTAAAAGATTTTGATTAGTACTATTTATAATATCCAGCACACTATTAAAGTTATGGATGATTTTTTGAGCCTGTGGGGACATATTGTGCATATTAGCGCGCGCATCGCTTTTTCCCGACTTTACGGCTTCTAATAGGGATTCACTTTCGGCTAATATAAGATTATCATTACTTTTTTCTCCATTAAAAAACATAATTACATCCTCTTCTTTCCTATAGTTGTTACTGTGAGTCTACGTAAACAACTTATTATATAATGATTTTACTGATTTATTTTTCACAACACTATCCATACATTCGAAAATTGCCATAAAATATTAAAGCCATAATTCACTTTATATATAAATTATGGTTTTTATATCACTACCACCTAAAAAAGTTTTATCGATCCTAATGGAGGGTTATCTGGAAATATCTTTTGCATTTGTTGTATCCCTAAGTGACCGCGCAAGACTTCGGCAAAAACAGAACGAAAATCCGTAGTGACTGGTAGATCACGTTGATCTACTAAATTTTCAGCGTGAAGTTCTGGTAATGTTCCATAAACTTGCCCACCCTTTACACTCCCGCCTAAAATAAACATGCAAGAACCTCGCCCATGATCAGTACCTTTAGAACCATTTTCTCGTACAGTCCGACCAAATTCTGTCACTGTCAAGACTAGGACCTTACTTTGGTAATCAGTAATATCTCGCCAAAATGCTCCTAGCGCTTGGGATAAATCTTTGGCTGATCTTGCAAAGGCACCATTTGTTGTCCCCTGCCCCACATGAGTGTCCCAACCACTTGATTCGGTACAAGCAATACGTAACCCCATATTACTTTTGATAATTTTTGCGATCTGTTGCAAACTACTTCCCAAACTACTTTTTGGATACGGCAAATCATCTCTAAGAAGGGTCTCATTAAGTTTGCCACTCGCTAAAATTTGACTAGCAGCCAATCCATCTTGAGCAGCTATGCGCAAAGTCTTATTGTTACTCTTTGCATACAAGTCCCTAATATCTTTCAACGCAATTTCCTTCAAATTATTACTATTAGTTGGTAATTTAATTCCTAAATCTGATAAATTAGCCATCGCTAATGCTGGAATTTCCCCCGACAGAGATCGTGGTAGAGTAGGGGTTAAAGAAATTGCTTGTAGAGCACCACTACGCGGTAATAAACCTGCTGATCGATTCAGCCAACCAGACGGAAATCCTTTTTGACTCAGCACACCTGTTTCTATATAATCTTGGGCATCGAAATGAGATCGGTTAGAAATGGATAAACCAACTCCGTGAACCACTGCCAAACGGCCACTATGAAATAAGGGTTCTAATTCCCCAAAAGCTGGATGGAGAGCGAAGCGACCATCTAAATCGATCAGTTTATTCGGATCTGTATTTCCCTTTTGTACAGCAGAAATCAATAATGACGGTCTTAATTGTGATAACATTGGATCTATATAAGGAGTGACTGCCATGAGCCCGTCCATAGCTCCACGTTGAAAAATCACCACCAAAATGTGATTTGATTCAAGTATATTTATAGCTGGTAGCGCTTCTACATAAGAGAACCAATTCGATCTACATAATCCATATCCTGATAAGCAACAGAGAGCTGCTAGCTTCATGAAATTCCGTCGTGTGATCATGGCAAACCCTCCCATCAATGCATTTGAAAATTGGGCGCTGACCATAAGATACCTTGTTGATAGCGTCTGTCAATACCCGCTGAATCTGTCTTTGTACTATTTATGTCTTCATTTAACTTTACGCCACGGATATTACCATAGGCAAGCGCAAAAGAGTAATTGATCCTTGTAAACAACGTGCCTGAATTTAGCCAAAAATCCCCTCGATCTGGATAGCCCGTCGGTGGCAAACAACTATAAAGAGAATGCCCCATACGATTGATCCACGACAGAATAGCCTTAGCATCAGTTACTTCAGTATTACCACTTCGTAGTGCGCTAACCACAAACTCTAATGAAGTTTTAATCTTCGTTGGCTGTTTTGCTTCATCCCAGAATTCCTTGGACTGAGTTAATGTACGTACTAATGCCCTAGTATCGCCACCCTTATCCATAAAAGTTTTGGCTAGGCTTTCTACTAAGGTTTTAGGAGGATTATCCGAATCAAACCGTCGAGCGAATTTATAAGAAATATGGTAAGCCGTGGATGGATGATTAGCTAATATAGTTAGTAAGTTCTTGCCATCCTGGGGGCTACCAGCAGCAAAAGCATAACCTAACACATGTTTTTCGCCAGCATCATGATAATTTTTTCGAAACCAATAACCCTCGTCTGTCATTACATCATGATTTATTCCGCTCTGGATATTGGTGATAATTTCTGCTCGTTGATTAGCCTCCCGAGGCAAAACTGTCCATCCTGTAAATATTCGCGCAGTTTCCTGCACATCAACCTGGCTATATCCTCCATCAACTCCGAGAGTATGGAGTTCTAGTAATTCTCTAGCATAATTCTCATTAATTCCACCAAGTTTTTGTGAAATTCCTTTGCCTTGCTGGGCAGATTTCGGTGGCGCAATAGATTCAGCGTTATCCAGATAATAAAGCATGGCCGGATGACTAGCAGTTGCCTGTAGTAATAAAGAAAATTTGCCCATAACATGAGGGCGAATCCCATCCCGCTCATACGATAATACATAAGGCTTTGCTCTATTTTGTGTAACAGATACATTAAAATGATTAAACCAAAAGTCAGTCATTACTTCCGCCAACTGATTTTCACTATAGAGAGCTCGCAATATTTTTTGTTCATTTAGCGCATTTATCAATTCCTGCTGGGAACGATAGCCTTTAATTGTTTCAAATTCAGCAATTTTTCTTTTTAGTTCCACTGGATCGGCAATACCTTCCTTAGGAATAAATCCTTCCCGCTTTGCCTCAGTCACCACGCTGTTATTATCTGGGTAAATATTAATGATGTCCAGTGTCTTCATACTCAAAACTGGATACTCTTGTAGCTTTACATTGAGCTTACTATCTGATAATCCTATCTTCAACTGCTGCTCTAGCCAGTTTTCCAATCCCATTTGTACCATTTTCTCTACATCCCCTGGTTTTGGACCAAAGGTAAAACGATTCAGCAAATGCAAGGCAGCCTGTTGTTCTGTTAATCCTGCCTGTTTATATGGCATAGTAGTTTGTACCATCTTCTTTTCCACTCTCGACCCACCTTTATTCTGCCGATATTATAACGATTGATTCGTAAGTAAGACTTATCCTACATTGCAATAGTTCTTCATAGATGCTCTAAAATCCTACCAAGAAAATTGTCCAACCTCCTATGGACTATACTCCTCAGAAGTTAGATAGACTATATTCTGCAGTTGATATTTACTTCGATGGTCGATAGGACGAATACCTACATTGGTGACCGAATGCATAGAAATTGATGTAAATCATTAAAAAGCGCCGCTAGTAAGGTTTAACCCCTTAGCTAGTGGCGTTTTCTTAAATCATCAAACTATGTTTTTTCCTAATTTTTCAGCTCTCTGCAGTCCGTCGGTCTTCAGAATCTCATCTTCGTCATGAAGTCCTGGTACAATGATCACGCCGCTGTCCTTCCAGTTTAAGAAATCGGCAATCAGCTTATAGGATTTGACAATACCGTCATACGTATCTAACTCCATCCCGCCACCGCAGACCAAAAGTGCGCATTCCTTGACCTTTAAGGGCTTTTTTCCAATCAAAAAGGAATAGAACTTGTCAATGGCAGCTTTCAGTTGTACTGGAAATGTGAACCAGTATAATGGCGTTGCGAACACAACCATATCGGCTTGTTCCAGCAACGGCGCAAGTTTGGCAAAATCGTCTGGAATGGAACAAGCGCTACCTCTGCTGAAACAAGTTTGACAGTCGATACAGCCCTTGATGTGTTTATCTGCGGTTGTAAATTTTACAGTCGTGTGCCCCGCTTGCTGGGCGCCGGCAATGAACGCATTCGCCAACTTATCGCTGTTGCCGCTTTTTCTCGGGCTACCTGTTAAAACGAGTATATTTTTGGACATATATAGATTCCTCCCTATTCAAAATCACTGTACCTTATACCGGCAGCTTCGGATCTGCCGCTCATCAACTCTAGCCCATCCTCCGTACCGCAAAGTTATCCCGCTTTGTATTGAAAAAAGCTACTCTTTGCTATTGTCCCCTGAACGCTCGAGCTATGCTATAATAATATATACTAATATCACAACTGACAAGTACGCACTTATTTGTGGCATAGTATCCATTTTTATACCACATGTATTTTTTTATTGTCACAAGATAACCTTATTAAATAGATATCACTGAGCCAACCTTCGAATAGGTGGCTCTTCGTATCCTCTCTAACGGTGCAGAATTTTGATTATCTCCCCTCATTGCTATCGAAATTTTGAGACTATTATCCTATAGCCTATTTAATAACGGTCTATCAATAAATCGAATTGCTGCTGCCGCTAATACTGTGGTGGGGTCAAGTGCCGGCCGATCAATATGAAACAGTTCAAATGCAACCGGCAGCTCTGTACAGCCCAACACCAATATTTCTGCCCCTTTCTCAAAAAGTTCGTCGATTGTTCCATAAAACTCATTAAGATTGATATTTCTATTTGATGCCTTTATCCCATTATAAATAACATCCATTACACTCATCTGTTTTATTGGCGAAGGAATAACCAAATCTATCCCCGCGTCCGCTAAGGCCGTATGATACACTCTTGACTCAATGGTTCCATCAGTTGCCAGCAATCCAATTTTTCTTATTTTTCTTTTTTTAATTTCTAGAACCGTTTCTTTCAACATATTTAAAAGTGGAATATCGAAAAAAGGTGTAATTTTATCATAAAAATAATGCGCCGTATTACATGGCATAACTAATACATCTGCCCCCATGGACTGCAGTCTAACACCGCTTCTCACCATTTCAGGAATGGGGTTCTCTCCCCCTTCTAATATGGCTTTCGTCCTGTCTGGAATATTAGTATTACAATCTATACAAATATGGATATGTTCTTGATCTGACTTGGCATCCGTCATATCTATAATCTTTTTAAACAAATCGCATGTAGCTAACGATCCCATGCCGCCAATAATTCCAATTGACTTTTTCATTTTACTTTCCCCCTGTTTATATCAAAGACTGATTCGTTATTTGATTTTATTATAAATTTCAAATACAATAGAATCAAATAGATATATTAGTATAAATAATATAATCATTTGGTTATATAGCGGAGGTACCATGTTTAAAGGAAAAGAATATATTTATGAAGTATACAAAGAGAAAAACTTTTCAAAAGCAGCACAAAATCTATATATCAGCCAACCAGCTTTAAGCGCTGCAATCAAAAAAATTGAGAAACGCCTTGGTAGCTCTATATTTGACCGAAGCAGTAATCCTGTTCAATTGACAGAGGCCGGCATAGAATATATAAAATCCATAGAAAAAATTATGGATATTGAAAATCGATTTGAAAACTATCTTAGTAATTTAAACCAGCTGAAAACAGGACGCCTTTCTATTGGCGCAAGCAATGTTTTTGCTTCATTTATTCTTCCAGCAATTATCACGAAATTCACTAATAAATACCCTGCCATCAAAGTAAATCTAGTTGAAGCTAATAGTGCACATTTAGAAGATCAGCTATTTTCAGGCGCACTTGATTTTGTAATTGATAATTACCCCCTAAATGAAGCAATCTATGAAAAACACTTATTCTGCCGCGAATGTCTCATTCTTGCCGTTCCTCAAAAATTTTCTTCAAACAGTCTCGCCCAAGAATATCAGTTATCAATAGACGATATCCACCAAGGAATGCACTTAAAGCCAGAGACAAATTCCGTGCCTTTATCATTATTTGCCCATGATCCATTTATTTTTTTAAGAATTGGAAATGATACGCGAACACGCTCAGATAAAATTTTCCAAGAAAACGGTATAACACCCAAAATCATTTTAGAATTAGATCAGTTAGCGACTGCGTATAATGTTGCCTGTTACGGCATGGCAATTACCATCATTAGCGATACCTTAGCCCAAAAAGCAAGCAATGATTCAAATATGGTATATTACAAGATTAATAGTACTCATACATTCCGCAATGTATTTTTCTATAATAAACAAAATAAATATATCACTAAAGTCATGGAAGAATTTATAAAAACCGCACAAAAAATAGATAACGAACAATAACTAAAGCGACAGTTTCTCAAATTCTTTTTTTCGTTAGAAACCAAGCGTCCTAAAGCCTGACCAATTGTCTAAAAAAATGCCCTAACCCTTTCTATATGTCAGGGTTAGGGCATTTTTGCTGTTAGAGATGATACGGTTATTTTAAGTTTTTTTCTCTACATTAAGAAAAACATAAGTACCAATCATATCACAATCGTCGTTAAGCCTTGGTTCCGTAGTCGCTTCTACTATTGTGTATTCTTTATTGGCAATTGAAAGGGTATAACCCTTAAGTGCTTGAATTTCGTCATGGTCAGGTAAAGATAGCGACATATCCTCTTCATTAAGTAGCGTTACTCCAGTATCATTATCAATAACAATGGTAGACGTAGGTATAATTTTCATATAAAAGCATCTCCTTGCAAATTTTTCGGAGGCTACTCTGTTATTGTGCGGCTATAACAATGTCTGTATGCAATCGAAAGATTTCCAGTAAAAAAACTTTCACCTATCGTGGCAAAAATCTATTACTACAAATGCCCTACAGTTCTTAAGCCTGACTGTAGGGCATAATTATTGATTTGATGTATATATCTAATTAATTATTAAGTCCGTATCCTATGTTAAACAAAATCGTTCCTTGATTTTGTATAGGTACAGGCAATCTTCCTGATGGATTAATACTAGCAAAAATAGCTGCCATACCTGCTTGAATGTTTGCAGAGTTAGTCCCATATACAGCAAGATAAGCCTTGGCCCTTTGGAGATATAAAATATCATAGGGCGTCCCCGTAGCTATAACAATCAATTTTTTATCCGATAGATCAGCATACTGAGTAAGTGCTGCAGCAAAACTAGCCGATGCTGTTTGACCTGGCGTACGACTGGCTAGCGTGGAACTATACGTGGCAAGTATAATCGTATCGCTCTCATCAATCATTTTTTTCTGATCTGCAGTCAGCTCACCAAAATTTTCATAGGAAATAGCAGTAATCTTAGCCTTTTGATGGCCACCTGCCTTCATTTGTGTAAGAACTGCTTCTCCCATAACATTCAGTATTTCTGGTCGCGGCGCAGCTACTACAATCCTACTATCACGTTTTACCGTTAGAGGCAGCGTACCCTCTTCATTCTTTAATAAAGTGACTGCTTCATAAGCTAATGTTCTTTCCTGCTCCTTATGTTCTTTGCTGCTCACGATACTTTGCGCTGCAGCAAGCAACATACTTCTTGGAATATTTTTAGGAGTAATCCATTGGCGCTTTAGACGTAAAATCCTCTTCACCGACTCATTAATCCTTTCTTCGGAAATGACGCCTGTTTTTATAGCCTCTATCACTCCCGCGTATGCCTTAGGCAAATCACTAGGCATAAGCAAAATATCCGCACCAGCTTGAATCGCTCCTACTACTGCCTCTTCAGTACCAAAATGTTCTGTAATGGCCTTCATTTCCAAGGCATCGGTTATAATTACGCCATCATAGCCCAAACTCTCCCGCAGAAGATCAGTTAAAATTTTATGAGAGAAACTAGCTGGTAAGAAAACTGGCTGTCCGTCTTTCTTTGATATAACCTTAGTATCATCTAATTCAGGAAAAGCAATATGAGCTGCCACTACCATATCGGTAGCAGAAAGGTTTTCGCGAAAAGGTTGTATCTCTAGTTCACTTAAACGGCTTTTTCCATATATAACACTAGGCAGACCCAAATGAGAATCCAGTGAAGTATCGCCATGTCCGGGAAAGTGTTTGACTGCTGCCATGATACCCCCAGCATGCAAACCTTGTATATACGCCGCTCCCATCTTTGTTACCATTTGCCCATCAGCCCCAAAGGAACGAATACCAATCACAGGATTGTCTTGATTGCTATTAATATCTAATACAGGTGCTAAGTTAGTATTAATTCCTAACACCACTAATTCCCTTCCTAGAATATTTCCTGCTATGTAGGCGTTACTGACTTTTCCAGAAGCTCCCAATGCCATATTACCTGGTAAATTGGTGCCAAAATGAAACCGATTGACGCGCCCGCCCTCTTGGTCAACAGCAATAAATAAAGGAATCGTTCCTGCAGCTTGCTGCAAATCCATAGTTAGTGTAACTGTTTGTTCTATATCGACAAAATTTTCACCAAATAAAATAATTCCGCCCAAATGATACTTTTGTAACTCAGCCTTTATTTCTCTAGTTACAGTAGTAACTGGCTTTCCATTCTCTTGTCGAAAAGCTACCATAAATAATTGCCCAATCTTTTCTTCTAGGCTCATCTGATCTATACGATACGCAAGTTCCTCTTCCTCAGAAATATTCACGAGGGATTGAGCAAAACCCACGGAAAAGGTAACAAACACCAAACAAATTGCTATAAAATAGCGATACATGTTATACTCCCCTCCACCAGTTGCTTTTCCTAATTATATATTCCTATACTCCAAATAAACAAGGGGGTAGGTATAGTGTTTCAAACATTATACCTACCCCTGGATTCTCATTTATTTCCCAATTGTTCCTCATTCACTTCCTGAAAAGTCTTCAATAGAAGACAGCACATCGCCATCAAAAATAAGCTTCTTAGTACCGTAGATCCAAACTAAATCATTTTCTTCAGTACGGATTGGCTTACCCCAGCTAAGATCTACTTGTCCTTTGTTCATACCAGCTTCTACATTGCCAGTTTGAATTTGATTCCACAAATCATACGATCCACCGAGGCTATTTCTTGGATCTTCTGTAAAAAAAGCACTTTGCCACGGAGGATTCTGGGTCCAAGATTGAATTGGCATATTGGTCCAACTGTAACCTATAGGTAAAACCGCCTTTTCTTCATTCACTGAAATAATTAACCAAATAGGCTCTTGAGATTGATTACCTGCATAAACGTCAACCACTTTAACTGGGTAACCGATTGTAGTGGGCACTGCTTGTGGTACTGTAGTCATACCAAGGACATATAGTCCCGATAGTTCTCTAGACTTAAGGTAAATCGTTTTTCCTAAAAACTGTTTCTTAGCATTTTCCAGATCAGATGTTAGTACCAGACCTTCTAATTGTCCGCGCAAGCTGCGACCAATTAATCTTTCTCCTGTATTATTTACTGTCATGTGCACCATATAATCTTTCTGGTTATTACCAGCTTCAAAAGGCACTACTTCAGTAACTGTAACTTGTTTTCCAACATGATTCGCATAAGGAATGCGAAGGGAACGATCGCCTTGGAATCCTTCCGTTGCATGATCTTCCGTAAAAATATCATATCCAGCAGATTGCTGATCAGCAGGCAAACTAAGAAATGTGAAACTATGCCCTTTCCATTGTTCGATTTTTATATTCGCCATTGGTGCTTCACTAGACCCTTCCGCCCAAACTGAGCTTGAATTCACAAATCCGAGCAGCAGACTCAAAGCGAGCAAAATGCGCAAGCTAATTGTTTTCATTCTTAACATCCTCCTCATTTTTAGCTTTCTCTTTATGAAAAATACGTATGGTCTGCACCGATGTTCTCAAGTGTCTTTCTCCCATATGCCATTAAAATATAACCTATATTTTTTAGAATATCTTTTGAAATACTAGAATACATAAAAAATGAATCATTCTCACAATTAATGATTAAAGTTTTCCCCTAAGAGGTATCGTTAATGGAATAGTAAAAAGCGCTACTATCGCAACAATTATTACGACAGTTTTTATACCGACTATGTCGCTTGCCATCCCATAAATTGAAGGAGATAGTGCCCCGGCACCAATTGTTGCTGTATAAAATATTGCAAAAGCCTGTTTCCTACGTTCCTCAGAAACCAATTCAGGAACGCTTCCATAAAGTACAGATGAAGTACCATTTAGGGCTACTCCGAGAATCGGAGCGAGTACTATCACATTATTTATCGGAAGGTTGAGCATTGCCCAAATACAAAAGGCTGTAATAATCTCTGTAATAATTACTGATCGTAGTATTCCGAATTTTGTAGCTAGCGTACCACATACGAATTTACCGACAGCCCCCCCTGCAAATACAAGAGAAAGGGCTAGGCCTATGGTTGTCACCTCTGCTCCTTTTTCCTGCAATAAAAATGGAAAAAAGGTTAAAAAGCCCATACGTGTTGCACTATCAATAACTCCTATCATTGACAGCGACCAAAAAGCTTTATTTTCCTTCCATTTTAAAAGACTTATAGCTGTCTTTGTTTTCTTATTTTCTGTAGTTATATTTACTTGCTGAATGTTTTTACTACTTAGGAAAATAGTGATAACTACCCCCATACCGACAATACCAAGTACATGGCTTGTCATCGGCCAACCATATTGACCAATTAAGAAAGCAGCTACACTTGGCAAAACAAGTTTGCCCATGTCTCCAGTTACATTAAAAGTACTTAGCGATATTCTCCGTGCATCGCTATTTGTATAAGCATTGGAGATTATAGAAGATGATAAGGGATGCTGTACGCTAGAACCTAATCCTCCGACTACGAGTAAGCAGCCTAGAAAAATTGGAGTTGTAGACCACCCGAGTAGCCAAACTGAAACACTTGTAAGGATAGTTCCAAGTAATAATAATCTAATTTCACCAATTCGATTGGCAAGATTGCTTGATGGCACCTGAAAACATGCCATAGTACCCGAAAAAAGTGTTTTTAAAAAACCAATTTCAGTAAAACTCAATAAAAATTGAGCTTGCCAAATGGGGAAAAATATATATAGCATATCAGTAAATCCATCATGTATAAAATGTGCTAAACTTCCCGTCAATAAGGCTTTCTTACGTATTCTAATTTGTTCGTTATCATAAAAATTTTCCATTTGCTCTCCTCCAAAATCATATCATCTACGTCGATTGTAAATATCCTAATAATTCGCTATGAATATTTGCATTTTCAGCAATCATTGCTAATAAAGTACGGGTTGCAATAGTAAATGTTTTTTCTCTATGGAATATCACAGAAAATATAATTTCAAACTTAGGCGCATTATTAAACTCAATAAGTGTTCCGTCATCCAAATTGTGCCTAACCAATACTTCCGGCAATACACCAACTCCCAATCCATTTAATACAGCCTGCCGAATTGCTTCAGAATCACTGTATTCCAACATGGGACTTATTTCTTTTTCCCGTAATATCCCATCATATTTTGCGCGATAAACACTCCCTTGTTTCAGTGCAATGAAAGGGTGCTGCCAAACGTTATTGCCATACTTCTCGATAAGGAGAGGGTGTGCGATCCATACTAGTCTTTGCGCCACAACGTTAAATTGCAAAATCCTATTATTTGAAATTTCGTCATGCACAATTGCAAAATCAAAACTGTTATCTAATATACCTTTAACTGTAATCGGCAAATTAAAACAATGCTCAATGCTTACCGATACATTAGAAATCTGCTCTTGAAATTCCCGTAAAATAGGTGAAAGTGTATGGGCTGCAACTGCAGTACCAAGACCTATTTTAATCGTTTTATCATATGAGAATTCTTGTAAGACAGCTTGTGCTTCTCCATGTATTAACAATAGTTTCTCTGCATAGCCAATCAAACGTTGACCCGCTTCTGTTATATATAACTTTTTTCCTACTCTCTCAAATAGCAAGACCCCAAAGTGTTCTTCGATTGTTCTGATTTGGGTCGTTACTGTAGGTTGACTAAAATTTAGTTTTTCTGCAGCTTGAGTCACATTGCCTATTTTTGCAACCAGAAGAAAGGTTTGTAGTAATCGTAAATCCATTTAATTAACACATCCCACAATTTTACTCTTTTTATATTGTAGGACATTATTATATGCCTGACAATTAAATAAGCTCCCACTTTTCGATTTTTCCTCCTCTTTAACAATACCTGTTCCTTGGGCAAAAGGGAAATTGAATATATTGATTGAACCAATAGGATTTTCTAATTTACGTTGTAGCCCTCAAATAACTAGGTAGATACTAGAAAAATCAAAAAAACTGCTAATTACCCTTCAAGTCAGGTAATTAGCAGTTTTTTTTGATTCAATTGGAACTGACTATAGCAGATAAGAAAAGAGACAATTCATCGTTGGGTGAAGGTGTCTAGTTTCAATGTATCATAGATAAATTAATCAAATGCCTATTGATAGTTTTCTAATGTTCTTCTAACAGTCGATAAACTGCATTTTACTTGATGTGCAATCGATTCTAGTGCTGCTCCTTCTGTTCTTAACTTAAAAATCAATTCTTTTACATCATGAGAAATAGTTTGTGGTCTGCCAACTTTGCTTTGTTCTTTTTTTGCAACCAAAATATTATTTGCTAACGCTAAGTATTCATGGCTAAATTGATTATTCGCTAATGCTAATCCGACATTCAATAATGGAACTTTACCAGCTTTATATGACATCAGTAATTCCAAAAATTCTTTATCTGTCATAACAATCACCTCCAGTAGATTTGTCTATACGGTATCATATTAATTATGATTATTCAATAATAATTAATATATTTCATAAAATTATTGGCGAAGCTCAAAAACAGAAGCCGCATGAAAAAGGCGACTTCTTAGGGAATTCACTTAGGGCTTGCTAAGTCCGCATGGTCAGGAACAAACCATTTAGGAGCTGTATCGACAAAGCCTTTAAACGTGCTAATCATCAATGATGATCAGTCATAGCTTAGGTCAATAATATAAGAATCAGGAATATCGCTCATAATATTTTCGCCATAAGCGGAGCCTGCTGTTTGATACCCAGCCATTAAATCTCCATTTAATATCCGACAAGCAACTGCAACGACAGATAATGAAGTTAGTGTATACCCTGAAGGTAGGTCTGCAATTGAATAGGCAGAATCGCCGTCTATCCCAATTATCTCCACAGCCAATTTACTTCTTCCCCCAGCACGTTCTTCGGCTGTTGGTCCATCTGAAAGATTTTCAATATCTGTAGGGTTAGTCGTTAGTGCAGGTAATTGCAATTGAAAATATTCTCTTATATTAGGAATTGATGTAGATTTATAGGACACGATAATCCCTCCTAGCGAGGTAGGAAAACACTCTTGTTGCCCTTCACCAAAATCAAAAGCCTTTGTGTTAGATTCGGTGATTTGTTTCAACTCTCCATTATCTCGAATCAGTAAGCCAAGGTCCACGATGTACTTAGAGCTTTTAACGGAACCTTTCGAGAATCCGCCATAATGTCTAAATGCGACGAAAAGTTGCTGAGCACGTTTCACTCTTTTCGCTGTATGGACGACTAGGGCATCGTAGGCAACAAACAAACCAGCTCCAGAAACCATCATGATCCCAGCTTCCTTCGCTTGTTGATCCAGAGATTCAGCAAGTTGGTAAGTTGACAATTCGGCGCTAATATCCAAATAATGAACTTTGTTTTGAAGGCAAGCATACATTGCATTCTCGGCAGTAAGAGCAAAAGGTCCAGCCGCATTGATTAAACATATACTCCCCCTCAAAGCCTCTTGCCATGCTCCAAAATCACTGATTTCAAACACGAAGTTGGGCACGTTTAATTGAGAGGACAACTCAGCTACTTTAGCTTTATCTCTCCCTGCAATAGCAAAGTTGATATTAAGTTCCTTGAGCCTCAGACAAATTAGCTTACCAGTATAACCAGTCGCTCCATACACTAAGACGTTATGATTATCCATCAGTGCCACCTCCACATAATTATGTTTACTATATTTTTTGCTCATTTTATTACCCCGAGTGATAAGCATTATATACTGTAGCTGATAATAGAAATTGCGAATACAGTTCTTCTTGATTGTACACAAGATAATACGACAATAGTATGTCATATTCAAATCGAGATTCATAAATAAATGCCCCCTCTCCTGGGCCACACATCGCGACACATCCACACATCGGGGACATTCTTTTTTTGACAATTTTTGTGACAGAAAAGGAACGTCCCTTAATGTCAAAAACAACTAGATGGATACTTGAAAAAACAAAAAACTGCTAATTACCCTTCAAGTCAGGTAATTAGCAGATTCCTATTTTTTCTAATCTAACGATAAATTAATCAAATGCCTACGGATAGTTTTCTAATGTTCTTCTTAGTTAGAGATGATATACTTTTCTCCGATTAATGTTAAATTAATATCCGGCGCTTTCTCCTACAATGACTACTGTCATATCTGTTACCCACGGTTTTTTTCTCAGTACAGAATATACTCTACAGATTCTAGTTTTTGCCTTACAGTTCATACAGATACCTGTTTGTGTACAGGGATTGGGAGTACTTAGTCTTTTATTATTCATAGGGGCAGCAATTCCTTCTAACCGTTCAAAGGCGGCTTCTTCATCTTTACATACTTTATCAACACTAACGACTACTATTACTTTTTTAGGACCAAAAGTCATTGCACTTACTCGATTTCCCATGCCATCTATATTAACAAGTAGGCCATCTAAAGTAATCGCATTACTGCTACACAAATATAGATCACTCAACATTTCCTCTTTTGCAATCGCGATTCGTTCCTCAATCGTAATATCTGGTATACCATGATCTAAAACCGTAGCTCCTGCCAACTGAACTTTATCTTGAATTCCCATGCCATTGATTGTCATCGATCCACCAAAACCTACTTTAATGCCTGGTTTTACATGTTCCATAATAAAGGATGCTGCTTCCGCAGTTGTAGAATAATATCTAGCATCAAACTCATTTTTTATTAAAGAATTTACTACCTGTTTACCAATTGCCTCTGTATGCCAATTTTTCACTTCCATATTTTACCTCTCCCCTAAAATCATTCTTAAAAAAAATTTCTATTTTAATACTAAATCTTATACGTGTTTTTAACAAGTACGCACTTTTCTGTAAGATAGTACCTATATATAAACTGCTTTTGTAAATTTTTATAATATGGAATTGAATAAAGTTCACATTTCTGCTACCCTAAAGATAACACAACTAGAATTGGAATATATTTCATTGTATTGAATTTTTAAGAATTATCCTTGAAGAAATTCTAGATTATATGAGGTGTAACTTATGCGCAATGCTACAGTATTATTTGTTGATGATGAACCGGGTATATTAAATGCTATTCGAAGGATCGTTATAAATGAAAACTATTATTCTTTATATGCCGATAGTGGTCAAAAAGCTCTTGAGATTATGAAAACAACTAAAGTCAGCGTTTTAGTTGCGGACATATCTATGCCTGGTATGGATGGTTTATCTTTACTTCGTCACACAAAGGAAATATATCCAGATGTAGTACGAATCGTATTATCCGGCTGCACTCAAATATTCGACATATTGCCTGCCATTAACCAAGGTGAAGTTTTTCGTTTTATTACAAAACCTTGGGGCTCGGAATCAGACTTGCTTGCAGTGCTCCAGCAATCACTCGACTATTATGATTTTTGTAAAGAAAGAAAAAATAAAGAATCATCATTACAACAAAAAAATACAGCATATCAAACTTTATTACGAAATTTTGAAGAACAATTTTATAGTTGTAACTATGACTTAGGTAATACTAAAGTATTTTTAGACAGAATATTTAATTATTTAATGGAATCTGTACAAACTATCGACAATATCCACTCACTGGATCGATTAGCTGGACAAATTCGTCTACTAAAAAACATTGTAAACAGTTATACCGATATATTACCGACAATTTTAGAAAAATTTACTCTATCTGATGTAAATATTTTTCTAGATTACTACATAAAAACAAATATTAAGAATATGCAATATAGTTCTACACTAGGCGATTTAAAAGAATATACATGCTTCGGAAACTATAAACAATTTCAATTTATTATGACTACTTTATTCCATTTATTATACCGAGAGGGTTCAAAGCAAAATTATAGTTGTACTGTATCGTCAGAAAAACTCAAAGAAAGTATTCGAATTAACAATATTATTAACATTGGACATGTTGATGGTGCTCAAATACTCATTGACCAAGATGAGTTAATAACCTATGATAGCTTAAACTTTTATAGTACATTGTTAAATCAAGTAGGAAAATTCTATAATATCAAAGTCACCTATACCTACATCAATCCAAATGTTTCATTTTTATCGATTATTGCTGATTTTTCATTACAAAGTGACTAACTTACTTCTTCCCCGTTACTCTTTTTTCGTCTAACACTCAACGCTAAGCTTAAAGAGACCATGCCTTTCGACTTTTTGGGGAAGACAGGGGACGGTGGTGCGTCTTAAACAAGACAAACCACCGTCCCCTGCCTATCTTCTGGATATTACCGGACTACAAGTTACTCCAAATCAAAATTTCGATAAACCTATAGAGCAAAAACCAGAGCCTAAAACGCTACAGTATGATTTTACCTATGGAAAGCTAAGTCCAAAATCATTCCCATTTCTTCAGTGGCAACGAGTAAGTAATGAGTGCTTCCGCAACTATAAAGGCAGATGCTTAATTATGGATCAGCCATGGTGTACCCTTTCTCATTCAAAAAACTCTTGAAATATTCCTCCAACAAGGTCATTGGGAGAGCCATCTACGAAGAACCACTCAATATTTTAAGAAAAAGCATAATATCCTCATCCAAGCCCTGAACCAAAAGTTTGGTGATACTCTTTTCATCATAATAATCCCCTCTATGTAAACAGTTGGAAGCCACGCTACATAGAGGGGAGTTATTTCATTTATATTTCAAATTTAACTATTTGTATGTAATACTTCCATTGTTTCTATAAGCAGTACTCTCATACTCCATAATATCAATCGCGTGTAAAACGACTTTCTCACCAAATAACCTTAACACAATGTGTAACGCTGCATCAATACCAGCAGAAATTCCCGCAGAAGTGATGATCTTTCCAGTATCAACATAGCGGATCTTCGGAACAACATTAATTGTTAAATCGATTTCAGATAGTTTATCATAACAGTAATGATGTGTAGTGACTGACAATCCTTTGAGCAAGCCCGCCTTAGCAAGTAACATCGCCCCATTACATACAGAAAAAGTGATTTCTGTATTTCGATTCTGGCTTTCAATCCATTCCAGAATTGTATCATTGGAAAGAAGCTCTGGACGAACATCTCCTCCTGGTATCACTAGTACATCCGCCTGTGGACAATCAGAAAAACCGTAATCTGCCTTTACGGTCAGTCCATTGCTAGTGAGAACATCTCCCTTTTGCTCACTCACTGTAAAAACATCAAAATATTGTTGTGGTGCCATAAGATTCGCAGCCGTAAATACCTCATATGGCCCAGCGAAATCCATCAATTCTATACCATCAAATAAAAAAATACCTACCCTTTTAATTAGCTCCATTGTAACCTCCTGAATTTTTTTTTATCCCGTGCACGCGATACTTATATTACAACATACAAGCTGGTTTTAAAAAAGAGGCAGATTTCATTTTCTTAATATAGCCAGTTTTCACAATGCACCTTCAATGGGTCTAATATAGTTTATTTGGTATATGGAGAGAAAAGAGTTACAGGCCCAGAATCAATTGCAGCTATTACCTCGACTGGTCAGATCATTGTACCCCAAATATATCTTGCAGATAGTTATCAAGAATACGAAGGGGCTCGTGTAAAGCCTGGTTCGGAAACTTATGAGTTACCTTATAGCATATCCTTGGAGGCACCGGTGCCGATAATTTCTGAAGAACAAAATCTCCAATCCGCATCATATGTGCACCAATAGAGGCAGGAACTATAGTCCATTGTCTGGCGTCCTTCAAAAAAGTAGTGATGAGTCCCGCCGTGTCCAGATGAACACGGGAAGGGCAAAGAGGATCCCACCACTGGTCATGTCTGAATTGAAACTCTCTGTTCCAATTTATGAATATTTCGTGCTCTACCGCCAATTCTTCCATCTCAACAGTATCTCCAGCTTGCCGACCCGGCACAGCCAGGCGCAACAGCACCATTTCTTCAGCAAAAAACGGTTTAACCGTGACACTAGGCGACACGATTTCTCGCACCACAAACGCCACATCCATCTCGCGCCTTTCAATACTATCAAACGCTTCCTGAGTATGTTGAGTACGAATTTGCAGTCGGATCGGCGGGGTATGCTGATTTAGCATGCTATATACCGGAGGCAAAACAAAGTGACTTATACTTTCGGCAGCACTAATTGCCAGACTTAACTGCGAACCACTGACCTGTAAGATTTGTGTTTCCCTCCAAAGAGCATCCCATCTTTCGGCAATGCTAAAAAAGTTCTCCCCTTTTGGTGTCAGACGGATTTTGGGCGCCCCTTTTCTTCGCTCAACCAAAAGGCCACCCATTTCCTGCTCCAAGGTCTTTAACCGATAGCTTACAGTCGCTTGTGACAAGTGCAGCAATTCAGCTGCCTTGCTTATACTCTCGGTCCGTACGATAGCTAAAAACGCTTCAATTCCAGGAAAATACATAAAGCACCCCTCAATATATAGAAATATTTAATATAGTTAACAAAAAATTTGAGTTTTACAACATTATTCTTTATGTTTAAAATTATCATTATTAGAGATGATAGTCAAACGCTTTTTCACTGGAAGGCTCATATGACAGAATTGGCTAAGCAAAATCTAATAAGTAAAAAATGGAGGTACATAAAATGTTTGAAAGTATGATTGAAAAATTAAAAACCAAACAGCAAAAGCTAGTATTTACGGAAGGTTCAGATCCAAGAATTCTTGAGGCTGCAAGCCGTTTAAAAAAAGAGAAGATCCTCGAACCGATACTGCTTGGTAATCCAGAAGAAATACATAGGCAATCGCAAAAGTATGGTTTTCTTACAAATGAAATTGAAATCATCGATCCTAAAACATATCCTGCTATAGAATCCATGGCTCTGATGATGGTTGAACTTAGAAAAGGAAAAATGGATGAGACCGCCTGCCGAGAGTCTTTGATGAAAACTAATTATTTCGGTACGATGCTTGTAAAAATAGGGTATGCTGACGGACTTTTGGGTGGTGCAACCTATTCTACTGCCGATACCGTTCGCCCGGCACTTCAACTTATTAAAACATCACCTGGAAATAGAATTGTTTCAAGTTGCTTTATTCTATATCGCAAAATAGAGAATGTTATAGAAAAATACGCGATGGCCGATTGTGCTATCAACTTGAATCCAAGTGAGGATGAACTTGTCGAGATTGCTGTTGAAACGGCAAGAACAGCAAAAATCTTTTCAATTGATCCAAAAGTTGCATTATTATCTTATAGTACGTTAGGCTCAGGCACAGGAGAATCAGTTGATAAAATGCGAAATACAGCCACAAAATTAAAGAGTATGAATCTTGATTTTTCAATTGACGGTGAGCTGCAGTTTGATGCCGCGTTTTCCAAAGATGTTGCAAAAATAAAAGCGTCACACTCTCCTGTCGCTGGGGAAGCGAACACTTTCATATTCCCAGATATTAATGCCGGTAATATTGGTTATAAGATAGCTCAGCGTCTTGGAAACTTTGAGGCATATGGTCCGATCCTACAAGGGCTAAATGCACCGATAAACGACCTTTCAAGAGGTTGTAATGCAGATGAAGTTTATAATATGGCAATTATTACTGCTTCCTTAAAAGGATAAACTTCCCAAGTGTTATCCCTAACGGGTTTTCTTCGAAGCATGGTATAGAGTATGAAAGGTGGTTTAGCAATGAAGATTCTCATAGTCGGCTATTTTACAGAGACCTCAAAATCAAATATTGCAAGGCATTTTCCAAAAGACTGGGACATTGTAATTGTCCCGCCCGGAAAAGAAATGCTGCATCATATTGAAGATTGCCAGGTAATCATACCTGAACATATTAAAGTGGATCGCAGCCTGCTTTCTATAGCAAAAAACTTAAAATTGGTACAGACGGGTGCAGGATTTGATAATGTAGATATCGATGCCTGCACGCAGCTCGGCATTTGGGTGGCTAATGCTGCAGGAGTGAATGCACAGGCAGTAGCCGAGCACGTAATGGCACTGATATTGTCTTATTATAAAAACATACCGTTTCTTGATGCTTTCATGAAAAACAGGATGGATCAAAATCAATTGGACTATACAGGGAGTGAACTAAAAGGCAAAACGATTGGGATTATCGGCCTAGGCGCCATCGGTAAAAAAGTAGCTGAGTTTTGCAAGGTTTTTGATATGAATGTACTGGCTTATGCTAGAAATGCCGCTCAACAATCTGACGGTTTTGTCAAAATAACGGATTTCGATACTCTTGTAAGCGCATCGGACATAGTAAGTGTACATATACCTCTAAATCAGCAAACCAAACAGTTGATCAACAAAACAGTATTCAAGAAAATGAAGAATACCACACTTTTTATCAATACAGCCCGCGGCGGGATTGTCAATGAAAGAGACTTGATAGATGCATTAAAAAACGGGGACATTTCAGGCGCATGCCTGGATGTGTTTGAATCTGAACCCCTTCCAACTGACAGTGAGCTCCGGAATCTGGGTAATGTGATACTTACTCCCCATACGGCAGGCATGCCTGACGGTCTCAAATTCCATAAAAAAAGATATGATTTCTTCGTGAATAATATAAAACGTATAGAGAATGGTAAAGAGCCTGAAAGCAAGCTCAATCAGTTATTATAGCTTTGGTACAATAAAAATTAATAAAGCTAATAGTCAAATGACGATTAGCTTCGGAGGGATTATATGACAGGATCGGCTATTATTCTTATCCTAATTGCCGCCTTTGGTCATGCTACCTGGAATTATTTAGCCAAGAAAGCATGCGGTGGTACAGCCTTTATTTGGCTATTCGCCGTTCTTTCCACTTTTCTTTATTTTCCGTTCGCTGTATGGATCATTGTCGTGCAAAAGCCGGTTATCGGATGGCATCAATTAGGCTTTATGCTAGGCAGCGCCATATTGCATTCTTTATATTATATCATGTTGGACAAAGGCTATCGGATTGGTGATCTTTCGGTTATCTATCCTCTTGCTCGCGGTACGGGCCCTATGCTTTCGACTATTGCAGCCATTGTAGTTTTAGGCGAACATCCTTCCACAGTAGCGCTTATCGGAACGCTACTAATCGGACTCGGGATTGTTGTAATCACGGGGAATCCCTTTAAGCTCACGGAACCAACCGCCAGCAAGCCAATGATATTTGCTATTCTCTGCGGCACTATGATTGCTGGATATACCCTCTCAGACAAATTGGCTGTCAGCACCTTCCTGATACCACCTTTACTTCTTGATTGGTCGGCAAACTTAGGACGAGTACTTCTCTTAACTCCATATGCGTCTAAAAATTGGGACAAAGTAAAAGACCAATGGTCCAGTCACAAAATCGAAGCTATTAGTGTGGCTATTTTATGCCCATTGACGTATATTTTGGTTTTAACTGCTATGGTATTCAGTCCTGTAAGTTATATAGCACCAGCGCGAGAAATCAGCATTCTAATAGGCACTGCAATGGGGGCCAGGCTGCTATCAGAAGGAAATATGAAGATTCGTGTCATCGGAGCGAGCGCGATGATCATTGGTCTGGGAGCACTGTCCATAGGATAGTAATATTTTCAAAAGAATAACAAATTCATAGGAGGAGATAATGTGATAGAAGGCATCAGTCACGTTACTTTTATTGTTAGAGACCTTGAACTTGCGACTAAATTTTTCAAAGAAATATTTGGAGCAGAAGAAGTTTACTCTAGCGGAGATACTACATTCTCAATATCGAGAGAAAAATTCTTCATGATTGGCGAGCAATGGATTGCAATTATGGAAGGAGAGTCCCTTCCTACTCGTACATACAACCACATCGCATTTAAAATCGCAGAAGCAGATTTTGAAACCTATGAATCACGTATTCGACGAATGGGTGTAGATTTTAAACCACCCCGACCACGCGTAGAAGGCGAAGGCAGATCATTGTATTTTTATGACTTCGACAATCATTTATTTGAAATACATACCGGAACACTTTCTCAGCGGTTAGAAAGATATAAAATGAAGTGACAAGACGAAAGGAGAGTCTACTAGACCCTCCTTTTTTTGCTCTTTTTTCGTCTATCACTCAACGCTAGGCTTAAAGAGACCATGCCTTTCGACTTTGCACACTCTAGTGGCAAAAGTTTTGTACCACAAATCTTCTCCTAATTTTTGAGCTTCCTTGTGGCATAGGTGATTTTTCCAATTTTCAATAGCCTCAATCGAATCCCAATAGGATACGGTTATACCTACTCCGTTTATGTCTCTGGTGCTTTCGGCTCCTAAAAACCCAGGTTGGTTAAACCCTAGCTTAACCATTTCATCAGCCATCTTTTCATAGCCATTGTCGCCTTCAGTTCTGACTGAAGTAAATATTACGGCATAATACGGTGGTCTCGGGGTCTCAGCTAGTTCACTCACTAAATCACTCCTTGCAATGAATTACATGAACTTCTTCGTGAATCCTGACTCAAAATCCTTTTCTGTATTTCCTCAAACTCTGCGCTTTTAAGAAACACTGTCCTTGTGTTAAAGATTATTATAAGAAATAGCAAAGTGCAAAATTGTTAAGGAGGAAGAGGGATTGGTGTACTTATGGAGACGATCTCCTTTAAAACGAATGGAATCGTACTCATCCAAGTGATACGTTTCGCCGTCCACCTCCACTGTCAATCGGCCACACATAACGGTAACAAATTCCATCACTCCCAGTTGGTGTGCCTCTGAAAGATATTCCCCTTGTGGCTGTAAGTATCCTCGATAAAACTCAATCGTGCTATGAGAACGAAATAAAGGCTCAACGACAAACACGTCGCTTGAACTGCTCAGTTTTATCCCATCGTTCTTGCGACTGATGGAGACATCCGATTCGATCGACAATAGAGCGGTTATCGGGATTTTCAGACCATTTGCGATTTTCCAGATTACGGACAAAGTAGGATTGGCTTCCCCTCGCTCGATATTAATCAATGTTAATTTACTAACCCCGATTTGTTTGGCCAAGACATCCATACTAATTCCTTTATTCCCCCGGAATTGTCGCAGATTAGCGCCGATATACTTTCCCACATCCCCTTCTGCCCAAGGTTTTTCAGTGTTCATGTTTTCCTCCCTCAATCAAAACATATAATTTTTTTGCGTTTTTTGGTATATTATAATTAACTATATATTAAATTTAATATACCATTTTTACGTTTATTATATTATAATAAGCTATAGGTAAATTTTATTATACCATTTCAGTGTGTATTTTACACTATACGGACTAGCCTTTTCGCTTTTTATCAGTGAAGTGCTATCGGTATGAATCATTTTTTGGGGCAAGTAATATTTTGCAATATAAGATAAGGGAGTTGTTATTACGATGAATGAAAAAAAAGAAACCATAAAAACTGGTTTTACGGAAGCTTTGCCATTAGCAATTGCCATTGCAGCCTATGGGTTATCTTATGGTGTACTGGCAACGCAAGCCAATTTTAGTTTAGTAGGTGCCGTGGCAATGTCCTTGTTGGTATTTTCCGGGTCTATACAAATGGTAGCAGTTGCAATGTTGACGACGGGCGCAAGTCTAGCCAGTATATTTTTTACCTCCGTTTTGTTAAATTTGCGCAATTTATTGTACGGAGCAGCTTTAACCGAAGGTCTTGCCCCTGCTAATAAATGGAAGTGGTTATTAGCTTTTGGTGTTTCAGATGAACCTTTTGTTTTAGGAATTTCAAGGTTTAAAAAATATGGGCCGGATCCTCTTTATTTTGGAATAGTTACTGGTACATTCTATGTAGCTTGGGCCTTGTCTTCCCTCATTGGAGCTTTAATTGGAAACCAGATTGATCCTCAAAAATGGGGATTAGACTTAGCGTTTCCGGTTACCTTTACAGCTCTCCTGATCCCCAGTCTTAAAGAAAAACCGGTAATCGCAACAGCGCTCACTGCTGTAGTCATAGCCTTTGGGCTCGAGTATTTCATTCCGGGTAATGAATTTACGATCATTATTACTGGTGTTTTTTCACCGCTTATGGGTCTTTATTTAATGAGGAGGGCTCAAAATGCTTAATAATTGGATTTTAATTGGATTACTAGCAATTTCTACCTATCTATCACGCATCATAGGCATGGAAATGATGGCAGGGCGAGAGATGAGTTCCACCTTGCGGCTATATTTTAATTATGTTCCTATTGGAATTATATCGGCACTTGTCGTCAAACAAATCCTAGTACCCACGAATGGACATCTAGTCGTTTCATTCCCGATTCTTATCGGCTGTCTTACCACAGCAATCACAATCAAGATACTAAAAACATTTCTTCCTGCTGTTTTAATTGGAGCAATTATTGGATGGTTATCTCGTTATTTAATAAGTTAAATTGAGCTGCTTGAAAAATCCTAATCATGTTGACGCTGAAGAAAAGAATTCACCCATACAAGAAGCAGATATATTTTGACGTGAAGATAGGGGACGGTGGGGCGTCTTAAATAAGACAAACCACCGTCCCCTGCCCTTACGCTTACCTACGGCATTGCTAGATAACAATATGGTATTAAAAAGAAAATAGCGTGTATCATCTTCAATTCTGTTTACAATTACTATTTATCCCAACTCATTATATATTCTTTAAAGCCAGAACTTTCATTATCTTGTTCAGCTTTTACTTTAAAATTACATCTTTTATAAAATTTAACAGAATTTATATTATCGACATAAACAGCTAATTTCAAAATGGGATATAGCGTTTTACAGTGGTTGATTAGTTTTAAACCGATTCCCTGTCTCTGATATTCTTTTTTAACAAATAAAGCACCTATAAAAGAGGCTTCAATGATACTAATAAATGCAATAATAATATTATTTTCTTTATACACGAAGGTTTTGGCTATTGGAATATACTGTTCTTTAACTACATTATAATTCTTAATCCAGTAATCTTTAGGGATGAAATCATGCGCATCTATATTGGTATTAAGCCAAATATTCATGACTTCATCTAGTTCATTTTTGTTAAATTTATCAATCATATATACTCCTTTTAACTTGATTCAAGTATTGAAAAATATAGTCTAGACGCCGAGTATTTCCTCCGGCATTAGATTAGGCAGGCATTTAGCGCCAAATTTAGAATCCACCGGAATGGTCATCATATTTCTATTTCACAAGCATCTTTTTAAGAGTATCAAGATCATTAGCCGATGTTAATTTTTCAATATTCTCAAAGATCTTCTTCTCGTCCCAGTTCCACCATTGAAGTTCTAATAATAATTCAATTTTCTCATCTCTAAAACGTTTTTTAATATCCTTCGCAGGATTACCACCAACAATGGTATACGGCTTAACATCTTTTGTCACTGTTGAGTTCGTAGCAATAATTGCCCCATCACCGATTTTTACTCCTGGCATGATCGTTACATTTTGTCCAATCCATACATCGTTACCGATTACAGTATCACCCTTAAAAGGTAACAGCTCTATGTTAGGCATAACCTTTTCCCAACCATCACCGAAAATAAAAAAAGGATATGTTGTAAATCCATTCATTTGATGATTAGCACCATTCATAATGAATTTAACACCCTCGGCAATTGTACAAAATTTTCCTATTATTAATTTATCGCCTAGAAATTCATAGTGATGCTCAATGTTATCATAAAACTTCTCTGGGGAATTTTTGTTATCGCTATAATATGTATAATCCCCAATCTCAACATTTGATCTTTTCGGCAGATTACTAATATAACAAACGGTCTTTATATTAGCATTTGGATATAACTTTTTCCTATCTGGTCCAAACATACTTTCTCACTCCTTCTATAATCTTGATTAATCTCTTTCATACCCGCGCATAGTATTTCACAGGATTTTTTAACACTGTCGGTCTTCTAAAAGCACATATAGCAAAAAAGCCACAAAATTCGTGGTTTCATAAATATTCCAGATTTAGGTAGTGGTGGCGAGGCGTGACCTTGCAAATCTTACTAAATTATATACGAAAAACTATTATGATAGCAAATGCTAAAACTTTAGAAACTTCCATAATATTTATTATTTTAAGGAAGTCAAAGCAAATATCTTCCAAAATAGGAAGTAGCTATTTTCCTAATAAGGCAAATAGCTACTTCCTATTCAATACCCATAAACGGTTACTTGATTGTATACTCCGAATTTGACACTTCTACAGAATGCCTTATACCTTTATCCAATATACTCGTTTTTTTTGTTAACTTTTCTATTACTACAAAAAGGACGGGTATTAAGAAGATTCCAAGGGCTGTAGCTACTAACATACCGCCTACCACCGACGTTCCCATTGCATTTCTGGCACCGGCACCAGCGCCGCTAGCAATCGCCAACGGAACACAACCGATAATAAACGCTAATGATGTCATAATGATAGGACGTAGACGAATTTTTGCCGCTTCAATGGCGGCTTGGACGATGTCCATACCATGATCAACCCTTACTTTAGCAAACTCTACAATCAATATAGCGTTCTTCGCTGCTAAACCAATGAGCATAACTAACGCAATTTGCATATATATGCTATTTTCCAAGTTACGTGCATACTGAGATAAAAAAGCACCAAATATGCCTACGGGAACGGTAAGTAACACTGCAAATGGAACACTCCAGCTTTCGTAAAGTGCAGCTAAACACAAAAATGCAAAGGTAATCGCCATGCCAAATACAATGAAACTTTGATTACCTGAACTGCGTTCTTCACGACTTTGGCCAGACCATTCATAAGAATAGCCACTGGGCAATGTTTTAGCTACTTCTTCAAGGGCCGCCATTGCCTGACCCGAGCTATAACCAGATGCTTGGGTTGCGTTGATTTGAACAGCTTTGACACCATTATATCTTGTAATGGTCGCAGGCGCATTGATACTCTTAGGTTTTAACAGAGTATTTAATGGTACCATTGCGCCACTAGAACTTTTTACAAACAACTTGCGTGTTGCATTGATATCACTGCGAGATGATGTTTCAGCTTGCACAATGACCTTATAACTACGACCGAATTCATTAAAATCATTAACCTGTGATCCACCAAGAAATACTTGTAAGGTAGTGAATACATCCTCAACCTCCACTCCCATGTTCTGAGCTTTTTCCCGATCCACTTCAAATTCGTAGCCTGGAGTATTGGCGTTAAAACTTGAAGTGATTGACGCAATCTCGGGACGCTCTTTCGCTGCAGTGATAAAATCTTGTGTTATGCGATCCAGGTTTTCTAAGGAACCGCCGTTTTGATCCTGGAGCATGAGAGTTAATCCACCCACCATGCCAAGTCCTGGTAATGACGGAGGAGCAAACGCAATCACCATTCCTTCCGGTAACTGAGCGCCAATGCCAAATGTTTGACCAACTTGTGCGCCTACTGATAATTGGGGACTTGTTCTTTGCTCCCAGGAATCCAGGCCAACAAACATAACTGCCGAATTCGACTTCATTCCTCCACCCAATAAATCCAGCCCCGATATGGCCATAATATTTGCAACGCCTGGTTGATCACCCAGCTTTTTCCCAAGCTCTTTTGTTACTGCCTTCGTGCGATTCAGACTAGCTGCCTCAGTCAGGGAAAAACTGGCAATGTAGTACCCCTGATCTTCTTCAGGCACAAAAGACGTAGGAACTAGTTTATATAATCCGCCAATGGAAAAGCATAAAAGAACCAATACAATCATACATGCACGTGATTTAGGAATGAGATGCGTTAAACCCCGTCCATATTTTTCGATCATTCTTTCAAACCAGTGATTAAACTTTTCAAAAAAATTACCGACAAATCCACCATGAGCATCTGGATTATAGGGCTTAAGTAATAATACACAAAGTGCCGGTGTAAGAGACAACGCGACCACCGCTGATAAAGCCATGGATGCAGCAATAGTTAAGGCAAATTGCTTGTATAAAATCCCCATCATCCCGCCAAAAAAGGCAACTGGAATAAATACGGAAGCGAGTACAAAAGCAATGGCAATAACGGGCCCGGAAACTTGACTCATGGCTCGTTTAGTGGCCTCGATTGGCGTAAGCCCTGAATATCGCATGTGATGTTCCACTGCTTCAATAACAACAATTGCATCATCCACTACCAGTCCAATAGCCAGAACCATGGCAAATAACGTTAGAGTGTTAATGGTAAACCCTAGTGCAATAAAAACACCAAAGGTTCCTATCAAGGATACTGGAATGGCCAGCATCGGAATCAAAGTGGCACGCCAACTCTGTAAAAAAAGAAATACCACAATTAAAACCAGTAGCATGGCTTCGCCCAGAGTTTTAAGCACTTCAATCATGGATTCCCGAACAAATTTAGTACTATCGACAACCACTTTATATTCCAAACCAGGAGGAAAATCTTGTGAGGCATTCTCAATCACCGTTTTCACATTTCCAATTGTTTCTAAAGCATTCGCATCACTTGTTAATTTAACAGCAATCCCTGCACCGATATGACCATTTACTACGCTTTCATAAGTATAGGCTTTACTGGCTAATTCCACCCGCGCTATATCTTTCATACGAATAAAAGAACCGTTTCCTGCTGAACTGATGACGATATTTTCAAATTCTTGGGGCGTAGTTAGCCTTCCTTTTACGCGGGTATTATACTCAAATTCTTGTTGAGAATCTGCAGGCATCTGTCCAATTGCCCCTGCTGGCGCTTGAATATTTTGCTTTGTAATAGCATCTGTGACTTGTTTTGTTGATATTCCAAGACTGCCCATTTTTTCAGGTTGCAACCATATTCTCATACTATAGTCAGAGCCAAATTCCGATACATCTCCAACGCCTTTGACACGTTTTATCTTATCAAGCAGATAAATACTGCCATAATTTTTTAAGAAATTTACATCATATGCATCATTGGGCGAATAGAGAGTAAGAATCAAAGACATATCTTGGGATGATTTTCTGGTTGTAATACCCGCTGTCTGAACATCACTTGGCAATGATGATGTGGCCTCTGATACCCGATTTTGTGTCTGCACTGCGGCAGTATCAGCATTGGTTCCAGATTCAAACTGCACACTTAGTGAATAGGAACCTGAATCTGAACTCGTGGAAGACATATAGGACATACCTTCCACACCATTAATTTGTTGTTCAATGATCTGCGCTACCGTTTGATCTATTACTTCAGCATTTGCGCCTTGATATGCTGCACTAATCGAAATTGTTGGCGGCGAAATTTGAGGATACTGGGCTACAGGCAAATTAAATGCAGAAGTCACGCCGATGATCGTAATGATAATCGATAATACAATCGCAAAAATTGGTCGATTAATAAAAAAACTAGCCATTCAAAAACCCCCTATTACTTAGCCGGAATTTGCAATTGATCCGGTTGTACCATAATGACTTCCAATGCGGTTCCGTCTTTCACTTTAGTGAGCCCTTCCACAATAATGCGATCATTGATCGTTACACCATCCTTTACTAACCACAGATTACCAATTCGTTCTCCCATGGTTACTTGTCGGCTTTGTGCTTTATTATCATCGGTTACTACGCTAATAAATGTCTTATTTAGTAATTCTGTCACGGCCCGTTGCGGAATGAGTAAAGCTCCTTGAGTTACTTCTCCTTGCGCAGATACCTTAGCAAACATGCCTGGCAGGAGCATTTTTTGTGGATTACTAAATGCTGCTTTTATCGTAATTGTACCTGTTGCGTCACTAATGCCCTTATCGATTTGTTCGATGTGACCTGCCAATGGATATTGGGTTCCATTACTAAGGATAAGTTTGAGATTATCCTTAAAGCTATTTGGTAAATTACCATTTCCCAACTGGGCAAGATTTAAATATTCATTTTCACTCATACTAAATTGAACCCAGGTAGGATCAATTGATGATACCGTCGCCATTTTAGTCGTTCCTGCTGCTACATAGTCTCCCACACTTAAATCATTCAAATCAATTCGACCATCAACAGGTGATAGAATTAACGTATCCTGCTCATCCTCTTGTGCTTGTTGTAAATTAGCCCGGTTAGCTTCCACTTCAGCAGCATCTTCTGCTGCTTGGGCTACTTGGCTATCTAAGGTTTGCCGAGCAATGCCATTAATGGCTACCAATTGCCTGTATCTTTCCACATCTTTTTGGGTATTCTCTAGTGCGGCTTGTGATTTTCTCAATGTTGCTCGGGCGGAATTAACAGATGACCGGTATTGCTTATTATCAATTCGAAACAATGGCTGTCCTTTGTAGACTGTATCGCCACCATTCACCATCTTTTCTACAATATTGCCTGATACTTTGGACATGATCTTTACTTCATTTTTGGATTTAACCTGCCCTACAAACTCATAGTTAATCGGTGTATCCCTCTGGATCACCTGCATAGCTTTTACTTGTACTGTTTGTGGCATGTTCATAGGCGGTTTGAATGATGCCATATGACGTGAGACACCAACAGCTGCCACAATGGCTACAACAATAAGTCCAATTTTCATGTTACTTGACAGTTTAATACTCATTTATGATTCCTCCTAATTGTACCGTTACCGATGTTTTTTTCATCACGAAACCAGTCCACTTAATGCTTTTTTCTAATTTCCCTATAAAACAAAACTATAGCTAAAACCGTAGTCATAATATCAGTTAGTGGTTGAGCAGAAATAACCCCCTTTAATCCCCCCCATTCATTAGCAAGAATTAGAATGGGAATAAACAGTATTCCTTGTCTTGAAATGGAAAGCCAAAGTGAAGGAATCCCTTTCCCCATAGCCTGAAAGCTAGTCGTCACCAAAAACTGAATTCCTAAAAAGGGAATTGATAGTAAAATTACTTGCAAAAAATATTCTCCTAAATTCACAACCGCAGGATCATTACTAAATACCTCAATTACACTCTTCCCTATCCAATAGAGCAATATTGTAAAAATAGCTCCTATAGCAGTTCCCCAGATAGCTGTAAAATTTATAATGTCAGTCATACGCTTTTTATTGTTTGCTGCATAGTTGTAGCCGATAAGTGGCTGTACTCCTTGGCATAAACCAAGTAACAGCATGATGGGAATTAAAATCACTCTACTGACTACTCCTAAGGCAGCCACAACATTGTCCCCATACTGTACAGCAAAATTATTTAGAATAATATTAGACGTGCTCATTAACAGAGAATTGATCGACGCAGGGGTTCCGATTGAAAACACAGCCTTAAGCATCTTCTTAGTCAATACAAAACTTTTTAATGAGATAGACAGTTGACTATTTTTCTTCACAAAATAGTCGATATAATAACAGACTGAAATAACATTGGCAAGAACAGTAGCGACGGCAGCACCTGTTACGCCCATTCCCATCCATAAGATGAAAATAGGATCAAGAACTATATTAATGATCGTTCCAATCATCATTCCTGCCATTGCTTCTTTTGCCGCCCCTTCGGCGCGAATGATCTGTCCTAAAGAAAAACTCGCTACGATAGCGGGAGAGCCAATGGCAATAATCATCAAATAACCTTTAGCATACTCATATGTATGAACACTTGCTCCTGATAAACTTAAGATCTGCTGCATAAACATCAGACCTACAAGCATACAGATAACTCCTATTACAAGGCTCCCATAAAAGGCAAAGGACGCTGCTTGTTTTGCCTCTACACCTTCCTTCTTTCCCAAAAGAATGGATATATAGCTGCCACCACCAACACCGAGTAAAGTGCCAAATGCCATCAATAGGAGAAAAATTGGCATACTAATCGTAATAGCAGCTATCTGATTCGCATCATGTAACTGTCCAACAAAAAAAGTCCCCGTCAAATTATAAACAACCATAACTAGCATTCCCATCATAGTTGGCAGTGCTAAACTTCCTACCGCCTTATAGATTGGCAGATTTTCAAAAATATCATTTTTCATTACAAACTCCATTACTATTACATAGAAATTCATCTATTCAACTAATAGCAACCACTGTCCCATATTTTTAATGTAGTACATCCTCGCTATTCACACTTTTTACATAAATGACAAAGTTTCTACCGGACAATTGTCCTGTCTATATTTTACCGGACAACTGTCCGGTGGTCAATTGATTTTTTCTTATAATAATGATCGATCTTAGATAAAACGTTATATTTATCCGATTTCGTACAAGGAGATTTTTAAATCAATCTTTCAAATATGTTATAATGATGAAACCAATCATAAATAATACTATTTTTTTGCAATATCTTTGGAATGTTTTTATGTATTATAACTATAGATTGAGGAGGATTATTGCCATATGTCAGATGATATTAAAGAAAAAGACCAAATAAGCACTCGTATCTTACAAACTGCTCATAAGCTAATTATTGAAAACGGCGGAATATCTAACGTCAAGATGTACCAGATTGCTAGGAAAACAGGTATAGGGCAAGCTACTCTTTATCGCCGCTATAAGAGTATGGAGGAGATTTTTCTAGACTTACTTATGGAGGATATCAAATTATTAAAAGCAGAAATAACGCTTTTTATTGAAGATTCCAAAAATTCCACCTTTGAGCAAATAAAATTTTTCTTCGATTGTTTTATTGAATTCAGCGAAAAAGGATATCAATATTTTAAGGACTCTGCAATGATCATCAAGCCTTCCATTCATTGCAATTTTTATTCATCACCCATTTACTCTTGGTTGTATCAAACGTTATATAACTTACTTGAGAATCATTTAAACAAACAAAGTCCAATTAATTTAGAAATAAAATTTATTACGCATACTCTATTGACGATAATCAGTATTGATGCTTACATCTTTCTACGTAATAATAAATATACTATAGAGCAGATAAAGAGCAACTTATACACTATTTATTTAGAACCAATATGCAATCCTATTTAAACTTGCGATTTGAAGATCATATCCCCCTTCCTGATATGTTTTAAAACTATTGAACAAGAATGTTATCAGCATTATGAATTTGAAGCATATCAACAATCATATAATTCATTAACGATTTTATCGTCTATTATAATCGTCAGCGCATTCTTATTATTTTCACCTCATGAATTTAGCACAATCTCTTTCCCCTTCAAGAATTCATAGATTTTACAGCATAATATAGAAAGAAAGCTATCATCTAACATGAACTGAACCCCTTGTATTAGATTTTTTCTAGAAAATCCAATACAAGGGGTTCAGTTCAAAGTGAAGACTGGCTTTCATTACGCAATACCCTAAGTTTATTATTACATAAGGACGTTATCCAACGTCCGACTCTTAACCATTATTGTTAAGGTCTACCATAGGAAAGAAAACTGTAAATACCGTTCCCAGGGAAGAGGTCTTTACATCAATAAATGCCTTATGCCGCTGGGCGATACGATAACACACTGACAGGCCAAGACCAGTTCCGCTTTCCTTCGTCGTTGTAAATGGCACTCCAAGTTTATTCATAACCATCGGAGGTATGCCTGGTCCGGTGTCACGAATACTTACCATTACCCACTCTTTTTGTGCGTAAGTTGTGATTGTCAATCTTCCGCCAATCTTCATGGCCTCAAAACCGTTGCAAATAAAGTTGAGAATCATTTGGCGAATTTCCCGCTCATCAATCATTACATCAGGAACCTCACCCAATTCAATAATGAGTTCGTGCCCAATACGTAACGCTTCGGCCTGTAGGAGTGGCTGCAGCTTATTAATGACATTGTTCAGATTGCCGCTCGCCAACTCTATAGCCTTATCTTTAGCCAGGGACAAAAATTCACTTATAATTAGATTCGCCCGGTCAAGCTCTTCGATCATGGTATCAAAGATTCCGTACTGGTTAGACCCTTCTTCTGTTTTACGCTGAAGAAACTGCAGATAACCACGCACGGTGGTCATGGGATTTCGAATCTCGTGGCCGATAGCTGCCGACATTTCGCCGACGATGTTGAGACGATCCAGCCTCTGCATTTCGGCTTCTACTCGTCTGCGCTCGGTTATGTCAGATAAGATAACGGCAAATCTGTTGCCCTTGTATAACGGATAGGCGAAAACCTCGAACCAGCGGTCCAACGAGACGTTATATTCCTCAAATCTGTTTGCCTTACCGCTTGTCACGACTTCACCGTAACGCTTGAGCCAGACTGCTTCGACCTCCGGTAGCAACTCGGTCATCCGCCTACCTATGACCTGTTGTCGGATCATCCCAGCGTGCCTTTCCCACGCCGGATTAATCTCCAGCATCAAATAGTCCACCGGTTGACCATCATCATCAAAGATCATTTCGATTAAGGCGAACCCTTCGTTCATCATTTCGAAAAGTTGACGATACTTTTTCTCGCTCTCGAGAAGTGCCTTTTCGGCCTGCACCTGTTCGATAATATCTGCCGCCTGTCCACACAGCAGGTCGATGTACGTCAGGTCAAACTTTCCTCTTTCGACTTTTTCCCGGTAATGGGTGGCAATCATGCCAACTAAACGGCCAGAGCGGCTAATCAGTGGAGTGGACTGGACAGCCCGTACTCCAGCCGTTAGTAAGACCTCTAATGCAGGTGTGCCCACAAAAATAGGACTCTCGCTGACGTTTTCAACAAATACTCGATTCCGCTCCGCTAGAGCTGCACCACAGGCGGCTCCACAACCAGCGTGGACGGTGGCAAAGAAATCAAGGAAAGGTTGCTTAAACCCGAGTTGAGCAGTTATCTTTAGCACATCACTCTCCGCGTCAAGCAACTGAAAAGTGCCCATATCGGCACCCGCCAGGTCTATTGCAGTTTCCAGTATTATGTTGCTGATTTCAATAAGTGAATCGGCACTGATGGGAAGGGTGCTTATCCGGTAGAGACACTGGATGGCTGCCAACTCTTCTTCGTCCCGTTTAAGCATGGATAATTCTTCGGTCCATCTCTTTTCATATTTATGGTCTTGTGCCGCTCTGAGCATAGTCGAAATTTGCTCGATAATAAGTTCCAAGAAGCTCTGATACCTATGGTCAAACTTAAGGTGCGGATTTGTCTCAACCACAAGAACGCCAGCAGCACTCCTGACATCTGGAGAAGTTATTGGCAAGATAACGACGGAGCGTCGAGTATTTTGCCTAGCCCTACTATGAATGGTGTGGATTGAATCGCTACTAGAAATGACCTTTTGTTCTTGAATGGCCTCTGCTATCTTCGAAATTAATCCATTGCCAGCAGATCGCAGATCAATCTCTAGCGGGAGCAAGCTCCTCACCTCGGATCGACCTATACGAACCAATTTCATTTGGTCTTGGAAATTTCGCATATACAGTGCGAAAATAGGCATTTCGGAATTATATCGGCTTAACACATTTGAAGTACTCCGTAGGACTTTTTCAACGTCTCTAATGTGTGCCGTCTTAGTAGCAGCAAGGTCATATAGGCAACTTATACGGCGCTCACACAGAACTGTATCGGTCACTTCCGTTACCAGTTGCAGAACACCGACGATTACTCCGTGATCATCACGAAGCGGGGTAAAGGAAAAGGTGAAGTAGGCCTCATTCGTAAAACCGTGCCTAAAAAGCGGAATGAGCATTTTCTCGACCTTGACCGTCTCACCGTTATCTAATACCCGATGCATCCATGGATGAATGGTCTCATATTCATTTGGCCAACATTGCTGAAATGTCGCCCCCAGGTTGCCAGGATGGAGTGAACCCATGATCTGCGCATAGCCATCGTTATATATCTGCATGTGGTCTTCACCCCAGAAAATAATGGCCGCGGTAGGCAACTCAAGGATCATCTGCAGATAATTCTTGAGAATCTTCGGCCAGGAATCTATTGGTCCAAGCGCAGTGTTACTCCAGTTCTTGGCTAGAATCAGCCGGCCGGTTTCTCCTCCACCCGATAAGTCGTGAAAGTTGACTCCGGGAGGTAACGTAGAAGCCACTACATGTGAAATATCACTCACTTAGTTCAACTCGCTTTATTAGAAATTTAATGCGAAAACAATTAATCAAAGAATACTGCATAATTCAAAAAAACGGATATAAAAATATTTATTCTACTTTGAAACAGACAATCCTGCACAATTTTCCATAAAAAAACATTTTTAATCACGCGTTTAGGAACTAAATAGATTCCTCACACAAAAGATAGGGGATGGTGGTTTGTCTTATAAACAAGACAAACCACCATCCCCTGTCGCATGTTTTTATTCTGTTTTATGACACTTGCCACAATGGCACTGATCTACGCATTGACAAGGCCCCAGATCAGGAGCATCGATTTGCATAAAACAGAGTTGGCCGCCCGGGTACAAACATTGATCTTCGGATTCGGGATTAGCTAAATCCTTCGGAGTGGTCGCTTTATAATCATCGTGATTATGCATGATATAAAATTGTGGAAAAAACTGATTTGGTTCTTGTCCGTAGTTAAAGAAACTAAAGAGTTTTTCATAAGGGCAATCTCCAGTAAATGTTCCTTCTTTAGGTATATTTGCCCAAAGATGTTGACCTGAAGCAATTTCGGCCTTTTTTACCTGCTCCATAAGTGAATTAATAATACAAGGAAACCCCTGACTGATATATTCACCATACAACGGTTTTTTGTTATCAGCGGTGATGAGAAGATCATAACTTTCTCCTGATCCTATAAGTTGAGTAAAGCCCATCTGCGAATTCTTATCCTCTGGATTAGCTGGCATTGGGTGAGCGTCTTTACCAATGATGCGGAAATGCCAACCGTGGATATGCCATGGGATAACCTGATATCCCATATTAATTAACCGGATCAGAAATTTTTCTCCAGTTTTTACATGAACATAGGATTCATATCCTAGCGGAATAGAGTAAGCCCCTATACTATCAGATACTTCAGTAGGTAAAAGAGTATCAGGAAAGGAACGGCCATTGACTAACCAGGCTGTTGGTTTGAAATCCGCAGGACAAAACTTTCTACCCTCAAGTACAAATTGGTGCCATATTTGGTCAATATCAGAAAGCAATAGGACATACTCCTTGTTGAAAAAGGTATCTTGGTCGGCATAAGCAAAGTTTCGATTGGTATATCCATGGGGTTTATGGACTCCTGCATCTTTTAGATGTTCGATCGATGGATAGACGATTAAAGCACCGTACATACCCATTTGGACGTGCTCGGCAGCCTCTTGATGGCAATGATAAAAATACGTGCCAGGATGCTCTGGTACGAAATAATAGGTTATGGCCTGATTGGGATCAACTGAGGGATTCGCCATTGCACATTTGGGCATCATCTCATCACCCATCTGCATGGGAACGCCAAACGAGGTTTCGGGAACACCATCAAGCTGAGTAGCCACATGACCGCCGTGAATATGAATGCTGTGCACATCAGGAAGGTCTGGCCGGTACTTCATACCAAGATTAACTAACGTAATAAATAACTGATCTCCGCACTCCACGTCAATTCGCGGGGAAGGGAAACTAGCATTGCCAAAAAACTGACATCCATTTTCAACAGCGAACTCTGGATTAATAACGACTCCATCTTTTTCATACAAACCACCAGCGAACCCCCATATATAAAGCTCGGTTCTTGGTCCGCAGGGATCGGGTGTTAAGGGGAGCATAATCTTATTATCAGTAGCAAATAGATTATACTTAAAAATAGACATTTAAATTACTCCTCTTTAAATTTTTTTAAAATATCCTATGCAGAAAATCGGTATTATGACTCTTTACTGTACATACTCAGCTTTGGCAGCATCAACAGACAGAATAACCTTCTATAAGTTATGA
>NZ_JBGJZL010000018.1:0-66491 GCF_042610375.1 Pelosinus sp. sgz500959 | reverse complement strand
GTATAGAAAAAATCTTCCCTGGGACAGGGACATTCATATCCTTCATCAATATTATACATAAAACTGATTGTTCGGAGTTTTTCTGACCCAAAATGAATAATCCTTCTGTACTATATCTTACAGGGGACAGGTTGTTTGTCCCAAATAAAGAAAGATAAAGGTTTACAAGGCATTGCAATAAGGGAATTAGCAAGGATAACATGAGCATCGGAAAGTGTGATTGATGGTCTATAAGGGACAGAAAACCTGTCCCTTTGTCCCTTCATAAAGACGAACTGAAGACAGAATAAAGACAAACTGAAGACGAACTGAACGTGAGTGGTACTAATGCTTTGACGGTAAAAAGTTGGGTCTTTTTATGGGTCTTTTCATCTGCAAATGGGTCTTATTTTAAAACAATGCCTACCAATCAATAAGATTAAGAATCCAGTATTTATAACGGTTTGTAAGCATAATAAAACATAAATAAAGAGCTAAAATTATACTTCGAATCAATAAGTCGGGGATTCGCATCCCTCCGGGGTCACCATTGAAATTACGCCTTCGCAGGTTCTGCGGAGGTTTTTTTATGTCAAATTGAGTCTCGAATTGGGGATTCATGCTTTTAGACGAATACAAATGAATACGAATAAACAGCAAAACACAAGCTATTTTGTAGCTTGTGTTTTTGCTGTTATTTACCTGCAAAGGTTGTTTCTCCTAGGCAGTAGTTATGCTAATACTTGCTTGATATAATTTGCGATTTCATCATTTTGGCAGTTGGCAAAGAAATATTCTTGGAATTTTTCTCCACTTACTGCACCTTTTAATAACTCTTGATCAATATTTTTCAAAATAGTTATCATATCTTGATGGGTTACTTTTTTAACTTCATCCAGAATTTTCTTATTGCGTTGTTCTGGAATGACTCTGTCTTTTGGATATCCTTGTCCGCTTTGTCCTAAAAATAATTTTTCGAAAACATATTCAAGGTTTAACTCAGCACCCCAGCCAAATCCTTTTGCAAATGGCATTGAAATTGCATTTCCATCATTGATTTGAGCAAACATATATGCATCAGATGGGTCTACTACATATCCGCATAACACTCCAGGAAAGGAGTTGCAAGATAGCATTGCCCCTGCTCCTGTACCGCAGCCTGTTATGACATAATCTACGGCTTTGGAATTTAGCAATATGGCGGCAAGAATCCCATTTTGTACATACGTTAATTGATGCTTATCGTCTGCACCATACATTCCATAGTTAAATACTTGGTGTCCCATTGGTTCTACTACTTTTTTCAAAGCGGAACAAATCATTTCATTTTTAGCGGCTTGGCTATTTTCATTTATTAATGCTATTTTCATATTTTCATTTCTCCTATCCTACAATTTAATAATTAAGGCTGTTTTCCAATATAAGCTAAGATGCCCCCATCTACATAAAGAATATGTCCGTTTACAAAATCAGAAGCAGCAGATGCTAAAAATATTGCAGGACTTTGTAAATCTTCAGGTGTTCCCCAGCGAGCAGCTGGTGTTTTTGCAATAATAAAGTTATTGAATGGGTGTCCCTCTTGTCTGAGAGGTTCTGTTTGTGGTGTTGCAATATAACCAGGTCCAAGGCCGTTACATTGAATATTAAACTCTCCATATTCTGATGCAATATTTTTTGTCAACATCTTCAATCCGCCTTTAGCGGCTGCATAGGCAGATACGGTTTCACGTCCAAGTTCACTCATCATGGAGCAGATGTTGATAATTTTTCCATGACCTTTTTTAATCATTCCTGGAATGACTGCTTTTGCTACGATAAATGGCCCATTTAAATCGATATCGATTACTTGACGGAATTCTGCTGCTGTCATTTCAATCATAGGGATACGTTTAATAATACCAGCGTTGTTGACAAGAATATCGATTACCCCAACTTCTTGTTCTACTTTTGCTACCATGGCTTGTACTTCATCTTCCTTGGTTACGTCAGATACATAGCCAAAAGCATTGATTCCAGCTTCTTTGTAAGCTTTGATTCCTTTATCCACTAGCTCTTGATTTATGTCGTTAAAAACAATAGTTGCACCTGCTCCAGCATAAGCACTTCCAATCGCAAAACCAATTCCATAAGATCCACCAGTGACTAATGCAACTTTTCCTTCTAAGGAAAACTTTTGCATAATATTCATTAAAAATTACCCCCTTTTTTTAGATCGCCGCTACTATGGATTTTTGTTTATTTTACCTATAAGAATAGTATATCATACTGATATTTCACAATCTTGTCATTTTTTCTTATAAATATTGCATATCTTGAACAAGATAATTATAATTAACATAAAAAAGGATATATGTAATATGGAAAAATTCGCATCATGTAAAGTAGCCATTGCGGAATGCCTAAAAAATAAATATTATGCAATAGCACATTTGCACAAGGAAGAACAAACAATGGATATGCATATCCATGATTGTTTTGAAATTTATTACTCCATTTCAGGCGGAAAACAGTTTCTTATCGATAATCGTTTTTATGATATTAATCCAGGAGATTTATTTGTAATTAATCAATTTGAGAGTCATTATTTAACTCAAATTAATAATATGGTTCATGAACGTATTATTATTTCCATTCATCCTGATTTTTTAAAGGAAATTTCAACAATAAAAACAGACCTTAGCTATTGCTTTACCGAGCGTAGTCAAACATTCAACCATCGTATTTCATTAAACAAAGAGCAACAGCATCGCTTTCTTTATTTCATTGGCAAAATAACCACATCAAATGAATTTGGAAGTGATATTATTGAGCGCGTAGCTTCTATGGAAATGATGGTTATGATCAATAGTTTATTTCTAAATAATCATAGTTCAGAAATAGAGGATTCAAACTTTCAGTACAATGAACAGGTACAAGAAATCCTTTCCTACATCAATCAGCATATTACCGATGTGATTACTGTAGAGCAGCTGGCAGAGCAGTTCTACATTAGTACGTCTTATATCTGCAGAATTTTCAAGGCAACTACAGGTACTACTATTAACAAATACATTAATGCCCGACGTATTAGCATAGCAAAATCTTTATTAGCTATGGGTCTAGGAGTCAGCGAAGTTTGTGAGAGGTGCGGCTTTAATGATTACAGCAACTTCTTAAAGGCTTTTACAAAAGCAGTGGGGATATCTCCGAAAAAATATGGACAATATAGTGCTAATTAATTGTTATGTTTATTTAATGTATTATCACTTAGTTTTCGTAGTGAAATACCGCAGAAAGGTCATCGACAACACCATTTCCGATAGACTCAAAGAAATATTTGAGTACATATCTCCCAATTACAACATTGCCTTACAGGAATGGAATCACGATATTGACCACATTCACATCTTGTTCAAAGGTCAACCAAACAGCGAACTCTCCAAATTCATCAACTCCTATAAAAGTGCTTCCTCACGCCTCATTAAGAAAGAATACCCACAAATCAAACAAAAACTCTGGAAAGAAGCTTTTTGGTCAAAGAGTTTTTGCTTACTTACTACTGGCGGCGCACCCATCGAAATCATTAAGAAATACATTGAAAAGCAAGGTGAAAAGCTATGATGAAGGCTTTCAAGTATCGAATGTATCCGAATCAAGAGCAACGAGAGTATTTTACTAAAACATTCGGCAGCACTCGCTTCATCTACAATCGAATGCTCCACGATAAAATCGAGCATTACAAACTAACTGAGCAAACCCTAAAGAATACACCAGCACAATATAAAACTGAATTTCCTTGGCTCAAAGAAGTGGACAGCCTAGCACTGGCTAACGCCCAAATGAACTTAGAAAAAGCATACAAAAACTTCTTTCGGGACAAAAGCGTAGGTTTTCCTAAATTCAAGAGCAAAAAGAACAACCACCGTAGCTACACCACCAATAATCAAAAAGGTACTATAAGCATCGAAAATAACTATATCAAACTACCAAAACTAAAATCAGCCATAAAAATTAAGCAACACAGACTTTTCGATGGTCTAATAAAATCCTGCACCATCTCACAAACCCCAAGCGGTAAATATTTCGTGTCGGTACTGGTGGAATGCGAGATTGAGAAAATGCCACAGTTAGAAACAAAAATTGGCGTTGATGTCGGATTAAAAACCTTTGCCGTACTATCGAATCGTACAGAAATTGAAAATCCAAAATATCTTCGTAAATCCGAAAAACGACTAACAAAGCTACAAAAAGACCTATCCAGAAAAACGAAAGGGAGTAACAATCGTGCCAAGGCAAGACTGAAAGTAGCCCAATTGCACGAGAAAATTACCAATCAGAGAATGAATTTTCTTCACAAAAAATCTTTCAGAATGATTCGCGATAACCAAGTGATTGTTTTGGAAGATTTGAAAGTAAAAAATATGGTCAAGAATCACAAACTAGCAAAAGCCATATCGGAAGTATCCTGGGGAATGTTTCGTCAGCTTATTGAATACAAGACGGAATGGTATGGTAGACAAGTGATTATCGCACCATCCAATTATGCCAGTAGTCAACTTTGTTCCGATTGTGGTAATAAGTCTAGTCAAACAAAAGATTTGTCTTGTAGAACTTACATTTGCAAAGAATGTGGTCTAGAGATTGACCGTGACTACAATGCAAGTCTAAATCTACTCAAATTAGCCATATGATATAAGACATATAGCTAATCGGGGCTGGTGCAGTCCTTAGAGCCTGGGTAAACTTGCTGCGTTAGCGGTATTGACCAGGAAGCCACCATCCTNGTCTAAATCTACTCAAATTAGCCATATGATATAAGACATATAGCTAATCGGGGCTGGTGCAGTCCTTAGAGCCTGGGTAAACTTGCTGCGTTAGCGGTATTGACCAGGAAGCCACCATCCTCTATAGGTGGTGGTAGTTCACTGACAGTTGTTTTATCTCTAAAGCAAATTCATTCTTTTTTACTACTGTCTTATATAATCTAGGTTGAAAAGGCATTTTTTTTACTACATATCTAATTTCATTAAAATCTGACTGCGTTGTTCTACATCCAAGGATAATTCCACTTAGATATATGGGATTATAGTTTGCAGGACCAACATATTCAGGTGTAATGGCTCTATATTCATCTTCATAAACCCAATCATCTGATTTTATTAAGCAATAATCTTTAACTTCTTTAAAATTTTTATTAAAAAGAGTAAAAATTGGACGATTACGACGGTAATCTACCTTTTGCGGGAGGATTGCTGATAGATGTTTAGATAATTTAGAGGGAACTGGTATTATAGTTTGATCGGATGGAAAGTCAAACTGCAGACAAATCCCGCGATGGTAATCTGCATAGTGGGCCCACATTAATAAATTATCTGGTTTGGTAGTGAAACAGCATATACCTACGTGTTTTTTTATTCTATTTGTTAATTGTCTTGCATATTCTTCCGCTCTTTTTGTATTTTTAAATTCTTTGGTTGCTTTACGTTTTGCCGCTTTAGGAAGTAACCGATCTTTTTCAAAGAGGTCTATAAAATGATGTAGTGAGATTTTTTTATTATAGTTGACTTGAAACGATGGAGAAGTATCAAAAGGATCATTCATTAGGCTCGGAGCTTGAAAATATAATATTGAGTGTATAAGATTATTCCGAATATGTTCATTCTTGTTTATGTCCCAAGGGCAATATTTATAGAGCCTCAATAAATACACCTTCTTAAGTTTTTTAGGATTCATCAAGCTTAAGCAAAAAAATATGGGTGGATTTGCTTGGTACTTGGGGAGGTATTATCATCGCGAGCTTATTATCCTCAATGACAATACAATTCATGCATTCTTTTATATCCGAAGCTCTGGCATTGCCGGAGCTTTTTGACGTTTACGCGTCGGTATAAGTTCCTATTTATAAGTAAAAGGACATCAGGAACTCTTCTAAAATTTGAGAATAGTTTATATAAATAAATCATAATTGAGGGATTAGTATGAAATGTGATAGTGTTAACAATATAGTAATTATAATCATAATACTTACGATAATGATAGATTTTCTTGCTTTATTTACTGAACTATTCGATCAAAAATGCGAAAAGAAAGCAGAGCGTGAACAAAAGAAAAAAGAAGAAGAAGTTAACCGGGAACTTGCAGATTTACGCAGGCGAATTTCATTATTGGAGAAGCAAGCGAGTCAATAAATGGTGAGAGATGATGGGGATTTTTTTAGATATATTTCGTCATTAAGCAGGAATTAAGAAAGTTGTAGCGAAATAACCAAGAAAGTTTAGTCGATAAACTAAGTTGCATTTAAATATGTAAGATAGGATGATGAGTGAATATATATGAAAACTGCTGATCAATTGCTTGTTAAGCAAATTAATAAAATGTTAGTTTTAAATACTATTTATAAGGAAAAACCTATTTCTCGTGCGGAAATAGCCAAACGTACTGGTTTGAATAAATCAACGGTCTCTGCACTCGTGGATGAATTGCTGTCAGAAGGATTGACGTTGGAAATAGGAACAGGTGAGTCACAAGGCGGGCGGAAACCAATTAACCTGTCGATCAACAAAGAAATTGGCAGTGTGATAGGGATTGATCTTGGTGTGAATTATATATTAAGTATATTAACTAATTTTGCCGGTCAGATCATATGGGAAAAGCGGATTACCATTAAAAATATCATAGATTCGCCGCAACAGAAAATTCATGATTTATTTGAATTAATCAAGGAAACGATTGAACATGCACCAGAGACCAGACGAGGTATCATTGGAATGGGGATTGGTGTGCCTGGTATGGTAAATTATGACCATGGTCATGTTCTATCTGCACCTAACTTACTATGGGAAAACATTAAACTTAAAGACCTTGTAGAAGAAGAGTTTCAAATTCCGACACTGATTGATAATGAAGCGAATGCAGGTGCGATTGGTGAAAAATGGTTTGGCTTGGGCAAAAAAGCATCAGAACTCGTGTATGTCAGTGCAGGAACAGGGATAGGGGCAGGCATCGTTATTAACAATGAATTGTACCGTGGTTCACGAGGCTTGGCTGGTGAAATTGGACATATGACTGTTGATGTTCATGGGATCAGATGCACTTGTGGTAATGTAGGGTGCTGGGAAGAATATGCATCGGAGAAAGCATTGATTCGATATTTTAAAGATCATGCGACTCAGTATCCTGATAGTATTTTATTATCAAAATCTAGTTCTGAATATATCGACAATTTGAATATATTTCAAATTATTGATGCAGCAACAAAAGGTGATCAACTGGCTATTGAAGGATTTAAAAATATTGGCTATTATCTTGGTGTTGGAGTATCAAATTTAATTAATGCATTTAATCCCGAATGTGTAGTTATAGGTAATGCTTTGCCATTAGTAGGTGATGTTCTTATGGATGAATTGCGTAACGAAGTTGCGCGTCGTTGTTTTTCTTCTAAATATTCCAATATAAAAATATCCTCATCAGAACTTTATATGAATGCATGTGCCCTAGGAGCGGTCGCTTTAGTGATATCAAGAATTTATGCTTCTCCAGTGTCCAGATAATGATCTAGAATGATATTTTCTTTTCTGCTTTTACGTAAAGATAAGTAAAGAGGTTGCCAGTATTGGCGACTTGACAAAAGTCAAGCCGTCAATGCTGGCATTATATTAATTCTATAATATAAAAAAAACGTAAAAATTTTCAAAATAATGAGTTTAATTAAAGGAGTTTTTAAAAATATAACGAATAGTTTATCCATACAACAAACCAATAATTTTTGAAGTAATAGGATATTAAAGATAACATCAAAAAATAAGAAAATCATTTATAATAAAGAATAATCCGTCAAAAAATGATATTTAATAGATTTAAATTATCAATATAAGACAAAAAATTAAAATAAATGATTAAAAAAATAAAAAATTAGAAAATACTGAATTATTTTAAAGGAATTTCTAATTTTACAACGAATAGTTTATCCATACAACAAACTAATTAAAAAGATATAAAAATCTTAAATTTTAATATGACAACTTACTTTAAAATGGTCACGATGATTAGACCGTATCATTAACATGGGAACTAACAATGAAAGTGGTGAGTTATGAATGAATTTCCTTGGTATTGATCTTGGTACATCCTCTGTAAAGTTATTAGTAATGAACGAAAAAGGTAAGGTTATTCAAACTGTATCAAAAGAGTATCCAGTATATTATCCTAGATCCGGTTGGGCTGAACAAAATCCTGAAGATTGGTGGAATGCTACGAGTGAAGGGATTCGAGAAATTACTGAAAAGACTGGTATAAAGGATCTAGATATTCAAAGTATCGGACTTAGTGGGCAGATGCATGGCTTGGTTTTGCTCGATAAGGATAACAAGGTGCTGATGCCGGCTTTACTATGGTGTGATCAAAGGACGCAAGATGAATGTGATTATATTACTAAAGAATTAGGATGTAAGTTGTCGCAATATACTGGAAATAAGGCGCTAACAGGTTTTACAGCACCAAAAGTGTTATGGGTAAAACGTAACCATCCAGAAGTATATGAAAAAATTAGCCATGTGCTGTTACCGAAAGATTATATTCGTTTTAAATTAACCGGTGAATATGCTTCCGATGTATCAGATGCCTCTGGAACACTTTTCTTTGATGTAGCGAATCGATGTTGGTCTCAAGAAATGCTTGAACTTCTTGGTCTACCTGAGGATGTCTTACCAACATGTTATGAATCTTTTGAAGTGACTGGGAAGATTACACAAGAGGCTGCTAAACTCACTCATTTAGGATTTGGAACTCCTGTCATTGGTGGTGGTGGTGATCAGGCCGCTGGTGCAGTTGGTACAGGTATTGTTACTGCAGGTATGGTTTCTGTGGCTCTTGGAACGTCTGGTGTTGTCTTTGCTTGTCAGGATGACTACGCAGTGGATGATGAAAATAGGTTGCATGCCTTTTGTCACAGCAATGGTAAGTGGCATGTGATGGGGGTTATGCTAGCAGCCGCTTCTTGTCTGAAATGGTGGGTGGAGGAAGTCTGCCAATTAGATGATAATGGCTATATCCTCTTACTAGAAGAAGCTGAGAAGATCGCTCCAGGCTCTGAAGGATTGATATTCTTACCTTATCTAATGGGTGAACGTACTCCTTATAGTGATCCACATGCGAGGGGGACATTTATAGGACTGAGCATGGTACATAACAGAGCCCATATGACACGGGCTATACTAGAAGGCGTTACTTTTGGTCTTAGAGATTCACTCGAAATTATTCGTGAACAAAATCTTCCTACGACTGTGGTTCGAGTCAGTGGGGGTGGAGCAAATAGCCTGCTATGGCGACAAATTATCGCTGATATCTTTGGATTAAGGGTAGAAGTAGTAAACTCTGTGGATGGTCCAGCTTTTGGTGCGGCTATCTTAGCGGCTGTCGGTGTAGGAGTTTTTGATAGTGTGGAAGAGGCCTGCAGCGCTATTATTGGAACTGTTTGGAGTACAGAACCTAATGAAGAAAATATTGAGAAATACAATCGTGTGTATCCGATTTACCATCAGTTGTATGAGACTCTTAAAGATACATTTAAAGTCATGAGTACAATGTAAAAGCAAGATCACGATATGATCCCCACGCTTTGCATAAAAATAAAAGAAGAACTAGGAGGAGAATATGAAATATTTTAATAATGTAGGAAAAATTGCTTATGAAGGTGCTAAATCTAAGAATCCATTTGCTTTTAAATACTATAATCCAGAAGAATTAGTAGCAGGTAAGACAATGGAAGAACAGCTTCGCTTCTCTGTAGCTTATTGGCATACTTTTACTGGGGACGGTTCTGATCCATTTGGCAGTGGTACAATGCTCAGACCGTGGGATAAATTGACTGGTATGGATCAAGCGAAAGCGAGACTGGAAGCCGCTTTTGAGTTGTTTGAAAAACTAAACGTTCCTTTCTTTGCATTTCATGATCGTGATATTGCTCCTGAAGGAGATACGTTACAAGAAACTAACGAGAATTTAGATACAATTATCGCTCTTATGAAAGAATATATGAAAACGAGTAAAACAAAAGTATTATGGAACACCGTCAATATGTTCTCTCATCCACGTTTTGTCCATGGTGCAGCCACAACTTGCAACGCTGATGTATTTGCATATTGCGCTGCACAAGTAAAAAAAGGTCTGGAAACAGGAAAAGAACTAGGCACAGAAAATTATGTATTCTGGGGTGGTCGTGAAGGGTATGAAACTCTTTTAAACACTGATCTTACATTAGAGCTTGATAATTTAGCTAGATTTATGCATATGGCTGTGGATTATGCCAAAGAAATTGGTTATACTGGACAATTCCTGATTGAACCAAAACCAAAAGAACCTACTAAACATCAATATGATTTTGATGCACAAACTGTGATGGCTTTCTTAAGCAAATATGACTTAAAAGATCACTTCAAAATGAACATTGAAGCCAATCATGCAACTCTTGCTGCACATAATTTCCAACATGAATTAAGAATGTCTAGAGTCAATGGTGTTCTTGGTTCTGTCGATGCCAATCAAGGTGATACAATGCTTGGCTGGGATACAGATGAATTTCCGACAGATTTATATGAAACGACCCTTGCCATGTATGAAATCTTGAAGAATGGTGGCTTGGGTAAAGGTGGCTTAAATTTTGACGCTAAACCTAGAAGAGGATCTTTTGAGCCTGAAGATTTGTTCTTAGCTCATATCGCTGGTATGGATAGCTTTGCCAAAGGTTTGAAAGTTGCTAGCAAACTCATTGAAGATCAAGTTTTTGAAAAAATTATTGATGACCGTTATGGTAGCTTTAAAGAAGGGATTGGTTTAGAGATTATCTCAGGAAAAGCTAACTTCCGTACACTTGAAGCTTATGCGCTGCAAAATAAACCAATCAATAATAAATCTGGTAGACAAGAAAATATAAAAGCCATTCTAAATCAATATCTTTTAGAATTTTAATGGCAATTTTAAAAAAGAAAGGAGTGGATATAAAGACTAAATTGAGTACCTCAGGGTGGTCGGAATATTAAAATATTGGGGGAAAAGCATTGTGTTTAAAAAGAAAAGTGTAAAAATGCTTGCTATGGTGTCCGTTTTAATTGTTTCACTGTTCATGATGGCTGGATGTACAAAACAAGAACCGACAGCAGCGAAAGAGGGGACTGCACAAAAAGGTAAAACCATTAAAATTGGTTTGAGTATGGATGATTTAAGGCTCGAAAGATGGCAGCATGATCGGGATTTATTTGTAGGGAAAGCAAAAGAACTGGGTGCTGAAGTTGTTGTACAATCAGCGAACGGAGATGACCAAACTCAGTTCTCACAATGTGAAAATCTAATTGCCCAAGGCGTAAATGTTTTGGTTGTCATACCTCATAATGGTGAAGCCATGGCACCAATCATTGAGCAAGCTCATAAAGCTGGCATTAAAGTTTTGTCATATGACCGCTTGATCACAAAATCCGATGTAGATTACTACATTTCTTTCGATAATATTAAAGTTGGTGAAATGCAAGCAGAATCCATTGTTAAACTGGCTCCTAAAGGAAATTACTTCTTAATGGGAGGATCACCTACAGATAATAATGCAAAAATGTTCCGTTCAGGACAAATGAAGGTGCTAAAACCACTGATTGATAAAGGTGATATTAAAGTCATTGGTGATCAATGGGCAAAAGACTGGTTACCTGAAGAAGCACTTAAAATTATGGAAAATGGCTTGACTGCCAATAATAACAAAATAGATGCTGTTGTTACATCCAATGATAGTACTGCTGGTGGTGCAATTCAGGCATTAACAGCGCAAGGTATGGCTGGCAAGGTGCCAATTTCTGGTCAAGATGCTGAACTGGCTGCTTGCCAAAGAATTGTGGAAGGTCTGCAAACCATGACAGTGTATAAACCTATCAAACTTTTGGCAACGGCAGCGGCTGATGTTGCTGTTAAATTGGCAAAAGGTGAAACTCCTAAATCTGATGGTGTAGTGAACAATGGTAAAATTGATGTTCCATCCGTTCTTTTGACACCTGTTGCTGTTGATGCAAAAAATATGGTAGAAACAGTGATAAAAGATGGTTTCAATAAATTAGAAGAAGTATACAAAAATGTTCCAAAGGATAAATGGCCTAAGGGATAATTCAAAGAGCAGGTGAGAGACTCATCCTCTCTTACCTGCTAAATTTGAACATGGGGGATAAAAATGGACGAATTTATTTTAGAAATGAAGGGGATTGTCAAGGAATTTTCTGGAGTAAAAGCCCTAAATAATGTTTCATTTAAGGTGAAAAAAGGAGAAATTCATGCTCTATGTGGTGAAAACGGTGCCGGTAAGTCCACATTGATGAAAGTATTAAGTGGTGTATATCCCAATGGGACTTATGAAGGCGAAATTGTTTTCAACCAAAAGAATTTGATGATCCGAAATATTTCTGATGCTGAACAAGCAGGTATTGCAATTATTCACCAAGAATTGGCGTTATTTAAAGAACTGCCTGTATATGAAAATGTTTTTATCGGCAATGAGCTACATTCAAAGGGGTTTGTTAATATACCAGCGATGTTGGCGAAAACTCAAGAACTTCTAAAAGAAATGAAGTTAGATGTTAGCCCCTATACCCTTGTCAAACATCTGGGAACCGGACAGCAACAATTAATTGAAATTGCGAAAGCCTTATCGAAAAATGCTCAAATGCTCATCCTCGATGAACCGACAGCCTCTCTTTCTGAAGGTGAAGTCGAAATTCTGATGAATATATTAGCTGAGCTGAAGGCAAAGGGTGTTACTTGTATTTACATATCTCATAAACTCGATGAGGTATTCCGATTGGCAGATACGGTGACTACGATCAGAGATGGTCAATCAATTGGATCAGAATCAATCAAGAATCTAACTAAAGATGATATTGTAAGGATGATGGTCGGGCGGGAAATCGCTGATTTATATCCCAAAGAAGTCCATGTAACCGATCAAGAGATTTTTTCAGTCAAAAATTATACAGTGTATGATGTCAATGCACCAGATAAAGAGATCATTCATAATGTGAGTTTTTCATTAAAACGTGGAGAAGTATTAGGATTTTCAGGTTTAGTTGGGGCAGGACGTACAGAACTAGTTTCGGCTATTTATGGTTTTCACTCGGGAAAACGTAGTGGAGAAGTGTATTTAAATGGTGAGAAAATAGCAATTCATCATCCCAATGATGCGCTGCAGCAAGGCATTGCCATGGTTCCTGAAGATCGTAAACGCCATGGAATCATAGAATCAATGTCTGTGATGCAGAATATGACATTGGCAAATATCGACAACTATCGTTTGCGATTAGATGGCATAGACGATTGTAAAGAACTGACAGATGCTAATCAATACATGGCAAAGTTAAAAATAAAAGCACCAGGTTTGGATGCCTTCATTAAGAATTTGAGTGGTGGTAACCAACAAAAAGTTGTGCTAGCAAAATTTTTGTTACGCAAATTAAAGGTATTGATCTTAGATGAACCGACACGTGGTATTGATGTTGGTGCCAAATATGAGATCTATAATTTGATTAACCAGTTAGCAGATGAAGGGATCGGCATTATCATGATATCCTCTGATTTATCAGAAATACTCGGTATGGCTGATCGGATTATCGTAATGAATGAGGGCCGAATCAATGGCGAATTTATTAACAAGAACATTGGTCAAGAAGAAATCATGCATTGTGCTGTAGGGGGGGCTGCTAAGTGACAACTATGATAGAAAAAAAAGATGTGCCAGTTGCTAGTAATAAAAAGAATTTATTTAAAGCACTTTTTAACTTTGATGTAAAAACATACACCATGATACTGGCGCTAGTATCGATCTGGATCATTTTTAGCGTAGCGACCAATGGAGACTTTCTCACATCAAGAAATTTGTCCAATTTATTTAGACAGATGTCGATCACTGGTATTCTTTCCATCGGGATGGTTTTTATTATCATTACTGGACACATTGATCTTTCAGCAGGATCGTTAATGGGGCTCCTCGGTGGTATCGTAGCGATTTTGAATGTTTGGTTTAAATTTGATGGTGTTGTAGCGATGGGGATCACACTCCTAGCAGGATTGGGGATTGGTTTATTCAATGGTTGGTTAGTTGCTTATAAAAAAATACCTGCTTTCATTGTGACATTAGGTGGCTTGTTAGTTTTCAGAGGAATACTCGTAGGGATGACGAAAGGAACTACTGTCGCTTCTCTTGGACCCGAAATTAAATTTTTAGGTAATGCCTATCTAATTGATGGAATTGGTATAGCCCTAGGCATACTTGCTATCGGTGCAATTGTTTATAACTCTCTAAATGGTAGAAATTTACGTACCCAATATGGTTTATCCATTACGCCGATGCCGGTGGAAGTGGTAAAGATTATTTTTGCTGCCGTATTGATTGGTCTATTTGTCTTAGTTCTTAATTCTTATCAGGGATTGCCCGTTCCCGTTCTCATACTTGCTATTTTAGCCGTTATATTTTCCTATATATTGACGAGAACAGTGTTTGGGCGTCGAGTTTATGCCATTGGTGGTAATGGAGAAGCCGCTAAGTTATGTGGTATTAACGTTCCGAAAATGACATTAACGTTGTTTGCCATGCATGGATTGTTAGTTGCGATTGCTGGAATACTGCTGACTTCTCGTTTGAATGCTGCATCCGTTGCAGCTGGGCAAAATGCTGAAATGGATGCCATTGCTGCTTGTGTAATTGGTGGTGCTAGTTTAGCAGGGGGTGTAGGTAGTGTAGGCGGTGCAATTGTCGGAGCATTGGTTATGTCCAGTTTAGATAATGGTATGAGTATGCTAAACATTGAAACTTTTTGGCAGTATATTGTGAAAGGTTGCATATTAGTCATTGCTGTATGGTTTGATATTGCTACTAAAAATAAAAAATAAGATGGATTTATAATAAAAAAAGCTTTCGCAAAATTTGTGAAAGCTTTTTTTATTATCGATCACTGCTATTTTCAGCAATTTCTACTTTGAGTAGTGAACGTACATTTTCAATCTGATTGGCAATGCTCATGAAAGGAGAGCTGGCAAAATGAAGACCAATTGCAAAGGGAAGATGATTGATGAGGGTAATGAGCAGGGAACCAGAATCACCACCAGCTGTCATCGCTGTATTGACAATTTGATCTTTAAAGCGGGCTACTTTTCCTCCTTCGTAGGATACATCAACAGTAGCATTCGTTGCTACGATTCTACCTCGGGTAAAGCCAGTGGTACGACCTGTTTTTTGCACCAATAGACCGACGTTTACTTTTGATTTTGGTAGCCAGCCACGAAGATGGCCCATCCAATAGATGGCTCTATTCAGGTTGTGTAGCTGCCCTTGGGCTATTGCAGCATCGACAACATTATTGTGCAGGTAACGAGGGATAAATGGTTCAAAGTCAATGGGAATAAAGCGGCTCAAGGTGGCAATGGTATCAAAGGGAGAGGAACCACCATCGACGCGGCCTGGCTGAATAATTGGGTCACCAGGGTAAGCATTGTTTTCTTCCGCAAGGACGTGGTTATTACTTAAGATATAATATTTTTTCGGAATGCCTATGTTTTTAGGAAGTAGGTCATAAACACATGTACCCATGGTTCCAGCTGTAATCCTAACATGACCAATGCTATAACCGCCTTGTGCTGGGCGAATACGTTCAGTGAGGTTAGAGGACCCAGCGCTAAATTGTGAACTACTAGTCTTAGCCATTAATCTTCCGACAGGAATAACATCCATATCGATGCCATAGAGTGACGATGGCAATAAATTGACCTTAGATAATTTATGGGAGGCTACTTTCTGAGTGACTAGCGCCATGAGTGCTGGTCTACCAGTAGGTTGATTGTTTTTCCATTTTACTCCGATCCCGAGCCCGACAACATTGGCAAATAAGTTATCAGGGTGCAAAAAGTCATCGACAACATCAGTGTGGAGTTGTTCCAACATAGCTAAATCAACTGCAGATAATGTCAGCTTATCCTCATTATTCATTGAGATGCTCCCTTCGCGGGACGTATTTATAGAATAAGAAATATACTATTTTTATATAATATTTGGTGGCGAAGAATTTGGTGCTATAAGTAAAATATTTTACGAAGAAGAATTTTAGTTGCAGTATTTGTAATTACTATTATAATGAAAATATTACTTGAGTTGTTATGAAGACTTGATTGAATAAAGAAGACTTGGTCACTGAATAAAAATGTAAAGGGGTGTTCTTTAATGGATCGTAAAAAATCTTGGGAAGATAAAGAAGAGTTAAAAAAACGTCTTACAAAGCTACAATATGAAGTGACGCAAAATCAAGGAACTGAGCCGTCCTTTGATAATGAATATTGGAATCATAATCATGCCGGGATTTACGTTGATATTGTATCTGGTGAACCTTTATTTAGTTCAATGGATAAATATCAGTCTAGCTGTGGCTGGCCAAGCTTTATTAAACCTTTATCACCAGAAGTTCTGATCGAAAAACCTGATGATAGTCATTTTATGCACAGAATTGAAGTACGCAGTAAAGAAGCAGATTCCCATTTAGGTCATGTTTTTAATGATGGGCCGACATCGACGAAGCTGCGTTATTGCATCAATTCAGCGGCGTTGCGTTTCATTCCGAAAGAAGACTTAGTCAAAGAAGGATATGGTCAATATCTTGATTTATTTACATCTCATTAGAACGATAGGGGTTATTGAATGAAGTATACAAATATCGTACAGGGAATTTTTATAAAACGTGTCAATCGTTTTATTGCTCATGTATTGATTAATCATAAGGAGCACATTGTTCATGTAAAAAACACGGGTAGATGCAAAGAATTACTGATCGCTGGGGCTGTCGTCATTCTGGAACCCGCAAGAACTCCAGAGCGGAAAACAGCCTTTTCTTTAATTGCAGTGTATAAAGGTGAACGATTGATTAATATGGATTCTCAGGTGCCTAATCATGTTGTATTTGAAGCCATGCAGGCAGGAGGCATTCCAGAGATAAGCGTAGTCAGGGCGATGAAAAAAGAAGTGACTTATGGAAACTCTCGATTTGATATTTACTTTGAATCAGATCATCAGCAGAATTTTATTGAAGTCAAAGGTGTAACTCTTGAAGAAGAGGGAATCGTGATGTTTCCTGATGCCCCTACCTCGCGTGGCACTAAACATATTTATGAAATGATCAAAGCTGTAGAGGCTGGATATGGGGGCACGATCTTTTTTTTAATTCAAATGAAAGATGTCCATTATTTTAGGCCTAATGTGGTAAGGGATCCAGAATTTGCTCAAGCATTAACACTAGCAGCTGCCAAGGGTGTTAAGCTACTTGCTTATGATTCAGTTGTACATGAAGATGAAATTGTTCTAGGAGATCGAGTACCGATCTTTTTGTAAGAGAAAAGTGAAATGGGTGATAATTATGTATTTTGATACTGCTGAGGGACCGGTATTTCGTCCACCGAGTGAGGCAAATAGTTTTATTTTGCGAGTGACCATAGGGTGCTCTCATAATCGTTGTACTTATTGTAATATGTATCGATCTGTCAATTTTCGTGTACGTACCATGGATGAGATCATGGCGCAAGTCAATGCAGCGATTAGTTATAAGGAGTATATTCGTCGGATATTTTTAGCTGATGGAAATGCTTTAGTCTTACCAACGGATACCTTATTAAAAATTCTTGCTATGTTAAAAGAAACTTTTCCTAAATTGCGCAGAGTATCTTGTTATGCTGGGCCAAAAGATATTTTACGTAAAACACCTCAGGAATTACAGCAGTTATATGAAGCTGGGCTAACTTTAGTGTATTATGGTATGGAATCAGGTGACGATGAAGTTTTAAGTCATATCTGTAAAGGCGTCAATGCGCAGGAGTCTATTGCTGCAGGACAGCGAGTCGTTGCCTCAGGCATGAAACTATCCATTATGGTGATTGTAGGTCTAGGAGGAAAAGCAGGTTCAAAAGGACATGCACACTATACCGCGATGGCAATTAATGCGATAAAGCCCAATATGTTAAGCGCTCTAACCTTGATGATGTATCGTGGGAGTGAACTGCGGGAAGAATATGAACAAGGGAAATTTGAAATTTTATCACCTGCAGAAAGTATGGGTGAATTGTATGAACTCATTCGTGAGCTTGACTTACCCCTTACCTCTCATTGTTTATTCCGCAGTAATCATATTTCCAATCATATTGCGCTAGCAGGTACTTTACCCCATGATAAAGAAGAACTGCTCAGTGCAGCTAAACGAGGAATGGAAGAACTCTCTATGCTCACAGAATGGGATGTTTATAATAATGTAGAACGATAAGATCATTGCACTTGATCGCAAAATGGTGATGATGGATTTTAGGGAAAATTTAATTATTTAACTATCTGACTATTGTAATTTAATAAAAAGTAGAGTATAGTTATTGATGTTAGTATTTGTATTGTAATGAATAACTTCATAATTAAATATTTTTGAAATAGGTGCCCTTCGGGGCTTAATAGGGAAGACCGGTGTAATGCCGGCGCGGTCCCGCCACTGTAATGAGGAGCAAACCCAAGGTATACCACTGAGACGTAAGTTTTGGGAAGGTTTGGGCTAGCAATGATCCAGAGTCAGGAGAACTGCCTATTTATCAATCACCGTTTTACCCACGAGCGATGGGGAGGGGATTAAGTGCCATTCAAGGTTGTATTGTACTTATATCCCGGCGTATTTTGCGCCGGGATTTATATATAACTAGGATGTTCTTAATGTAATCTCCCGGCTTGTGGTCGGGAGATTACTTTTTTTATGGTATGTGGCTATTTCGTATTTGGGTGCGTCATAGCTTGGCATATAGATCAAACTTTCATTATTCAATTTATTGCGATGGCTGTCGTGGGTTAGACAGTTGGTTCCGTGGATACGGAACTTCCTTTTTCAGTCAGGTGCAGTGTGGTGTAGGTATCTTACCGTTTTAAACACGACATGCTCTGTCATAAAATGAAGGAATGATCCTTCATAAAAAGTTGCGGTAGTTTAGTTGAAAACTTAGTGTTATTATAAGTGAGGTGAATGAGTGACAATTCAGTAGTCAGTAATCTAAATTTTATTTTTTAAATTTGAAAGGTTAGGTGTATCTTGATGAAAAAAATCATGTGGATATTAGGAATTTTATTTTTATCGGCAACTATGATTGGCGGAATGACAATGACGCAAAAAGTAAGTGCTGCTGCTGTTTCTGAGGGTAAAAAAGCTATTTTGGTGGTCAGTTTTGGTACAACTTATGGCGATACACGGAAAGTTACAATTGATGCGGTAGAACAAAAAATTAAACAAGCTTTTCCTGACTATGAAGTCCGTCAAGCTTTTACATCGCGCATTATTATAAAGAAATTAGCAGATCGTGATGGCATACACATGGATACGGAAAAACAAGCATTAGAAAAATTGAAAAAAGAAGGGTATACAGAAGTCATTGTGCAACCATTACACATGGAAGCTGGTGATGAATACGAAAAAGTGAGTCGTATTGTAGATACCTATGTACAAAATAAAAGTTTTTCTAAGATCTCTCTCGGCCGTCCTATTCTTTATTTTGTAGGACAAGAAGGAAAGCCAGATGATTATGCGATTGCTATTGAAGCATTGAAAACTCAATTGCCGAAATTAGGCAAAGGTGAGGCTGTTGCATTTATGGGTCATGGTGGTGTTAATCCATCCAATGCTGCGTATGGTGCATTGCAACTAAAGTTACAAGATGGTAAACTAAATAATGTATTTATTTTTACCGTTGAAGGGTATCCAACGATTGAAAACCTTAAGGAAACACTAAAAGAAAAGAAATTTAAAAAAGTAACATTAATGCCTTTTATGGTTGTAGCAGGTGATCATGCTAATAACGATATGGCCGGTGATGAGAAAGATTCATTCAAATCCCAGCTTATTGCAGCAGGATTCAAAGTAGATACCTATCTTCACGGGCTTGGTGAAAATGCAGCTATTCAAGATATTTATGTACAACATGTAAAAGATGTGATCGATGGAAAATACAATAAAAATGAACGAAGCAAAGATGCACCTGTTATTCCAGTGATTGATTAGACGTATTGATTCATTTCATACAGATAAACGACTGACGTTCTGACGATTCCATTCTGGATTTTAAAAGGAAGTATCAATACTGAAAGACACACAAGACTTGATTCAGATGGAGTTAACACTCTATCTGAATCTTATTTATACTTATCTACCAGGCTTTGGCCGCTTTTAACTCTCGTTTGTAGAAGATGTAAAGCTTAGAGTGGTTTAGTTATGGAATATAATAAGGGGAGTTATATATTGTGAAGAAAGCAATCTTAGTTGTTAGTTTTGGTACAACCTATCAACGTGGACTGGAGTCAAGTATTGAAAGCATTGAGAAGAAAATAAAAGCAACATTTCCTGATTATGAAGTACGCCGCGCTTTCACATCACGCATTGTGATCAAACGATTAGCAGCGCGTGACGGTCTGCAAATTGAGAATGAAAAAGAAGCATTACAACGGCTGCAAGACGAAGGTTATCAAGAAATTTATATTCAACCTCTACATGTGGTTGTTGGTGCAGAGTATGATAAGGTGAAAAAAATAGTTGTACATTCTGCTCATGCTAATGTATTCCATAAGATTGTGATTGGTCGCCCGCTTCTTTATTACACAGGGCAAGAAGGAAAAGCAGATGATTATTTAATTGCGATTCAGGCGATTAAAGAACAATTACCAAAGGTTCAAAATCAAGAAGCTGTTGTCTTTATGGGCCATGGAGGATTACATCCTGGGAATGCAGCTTATGCTGCCTTGCAGATGAAAATCGAAGATGCAGGTTTGGATCATGTATTTGTCTATACGGTAGAAGGTTACCCTACTCTAGAGAATGTGATCCCAAAATTAAAAAAACACAATATAAAAAAAGTCACTCTTATGCCATTTATGCTAGTCGCTGGCGATCATGTTACAAATGATATGGCGAGTGATGAAGAAGACTCTGCTAAATCGCAGTTGCTCAAAGCTGGATTTGAAGTTGATGTCTATCTTGGTGGTTTAGGAGAAAATTCTAAGATTCAAGATATTTATGTGCAGCATTTAAAAGATACGATGAATGTATAAAAGATAAAGGACTGTGTTGAATTTTTTTCAACACAGTCCTTTATTTAGTTTTAGGATTGCATATTGTTGGTTTTTTATTTTTGCTTATCAGCGGCAGTAATGGCTGACATCGTAGCATTTACCGCTTCATTACTACCGAAAAAAGCCATAGTATTCACATGTTGAGGACAATTGCCAACAATTTCAATAGCAATCACATTTCCAGCCTTCTGGCCAATATCAGTATAATAAAATAAACTAGGAAGATCAGTTTGAAGTAGACCGATCGCAGCAAAATGAGTATCTTCTACTAGTTTCTTTGACTCTTTTGCCGTTCGACGCAGTAATAAAGCAACAGTACTTGGACGTGGAGCATGGATGATACGAGTAATAATCATGATTCTCACCTTCCAACAAACAAAATATCGGTTTTTTTCAAACATTCCCTTTCAATATAAGAATACCCTTTGTATTTTATTGCGAGTTACTTCAATATTATTGTCATAGCAATTTGAGGTTGGTGAAAAGTTATTTTTTCATATGGGTATTATTAACATCTTGATCGTAATGATAAGGTTTGATAAATCATATATATAGCACTATAATATGATTTATATTATAGTGCTATATATACATAATTTATAAAGAAGGTGAGACAATAATGGTTGGACAGACTTTACTCATTGTAGATGATGACGCTCAAATTCGTGAGCTGCTGAACCTTTATTTTAAAAAAGAAGGATTTGCAGTTGAAGAGGCTGCTGATGGTGTGGAAGCCATTCGCAAAGTCGTAGAGAAGAAGCCTAATTTAGTGATTCTAGATATTATGATGCCTATACTTGATGGTATCGAAGTCTGTCGTGAAATACGGAAATTTTCTCGCATACCCATTATTATGCTAACTGCGCGCACTGAAGATGAGGATCGTATTATGGGGCTTGAGCTCGGGGCCGATGATTATGTTGCAAAACCTTTTAACCCTCGAGAAATTGTAGCTCGGGTTAATGCTGTATTAAGACGTGTTCCTGATATGGACTATGTTAAGGCTGATACAATTGAATTCCCACAATTAGAAATTAATATTACGGAACATACGATCACTACTTTTGGCAAACAAGTATCCCTTACAGGTAAAGAGATGGAATTACTATGGTGTCTTACATCTCACCCAGGAAGGACCTTTTCCCGGGAAATACTCCTTGAAAAAGTATGGGGTTATACATATTTTGGTGAGACACGTACTGTTGATACTCATATTAAACGTCTAAGGCAAAAACTAGGATCAAAAGAAAATACTCCTTGGGATATTCAAACCGTGTGGGGCGTCGGTTATCGTTTTGTGGTTCAACAATGAAATATTCATTGCAGTTAAAATTATTGTATAGTTTTATGTTGGTGATTGTAGTCATGCTAGTTGGCGTATCCTTTGGTGTATCTCTTATCATTAAGGAAGAGACGGTAGCAAGTAAGCAAGAAGAACTCATTGAAAAAGGCTCCGAATTGGCTCAGGCGGTGAGTTCTTTTCAACAAGAACATGGCAGTCTTGAAGAATTGCCTAGTTTTTTAAATAGCATAGATGGATTTGTTGAATCACGAGTCTGGATATTAAATCAATCACGACAGGTGATTGCCATGTCTACAGCCCAAAAAGGGCAAGGTGTACAAATCTCTAAAGTGAATCGCCCTAGCAAAGGGATGGGGGCGGGATTTATACGGAATGAACTTGATCCTGTTTTTGAAGGTAAAGTTTGGACCAAAATATTTGATCACCCTTTTTATGAGGAAAAAATGTTAGTAGTTGCCGTACCGATTATCGCTGCTGATGGCAGTGTAGAAGGTGCAGTACTGCTCAATAGACCAGTGACGGAAATTAATTCTTTTTTATATAATATTTATTATTCCATTGGGATCGCAGGATTAGTAGCTTTCCTTCTAGCTCTACTAGTTGTCAGTCGGCTCACACGTAGTATTGTTCGCCCGCTTAAGGCAATGCAAGAAACGGCTGCTGCGATGGCCAAAGGTGACTATAGTACCTCTGTTACCGTTGAAAGTCGTGATGAAGTAGGAAATTTGGGAGTTGCTCTCAATTCGTTAGCTCAAGATTTAGCCAGTTATATTGAAGAACTTAATCAAATTGAAAAACTTCGTCGTGAGTTTGTAGCCAATGTATCTCATGAGTTTCGGACACCTATGACGATTATTCGTGGATATAATGAAGCATTAATGGATGGTACTGTAAATGATTCGGAATTAGTCAAAAAATATCACAGTCTCATGGGAGATGAAATTCTACGATTAGAACGTTTAATTACAGATTTATTAGACTTAAGCCGTTTACAATCATCAACGGTACCGATGGAAAAAGAAAAATTGCCACTGGCGACGCTGGTTGATAGTGTTGTCAACTTAATCAGGCAACAGGCCGAGCAAAAGCAAGTCTCGATTATTGTTAATACGCAAAAATCAAACTCCGCGATTTGGGGCAATGGGGACCGTATTATCCAACTTCTGCTTATCATTGTGGATAATGCCTTAAAATATACTCCGGCAGGTGGTACAATTACCGTCGGTATAGTGATGGAAAATGATTGGGTTGTATTAACAGTGGTTGATACAGGGATTGGGATACCAGAAACAGATTTACCTTATATTTGGAATCGACTTTATAAAGTCGATAAATCTCATTGTCGCGCTAATGGTGGTACAGGCTTGGGATTGGCTATTGGGAAAGAAATTATTGATTTACATCATGCAGAGGTTAAAGTAACCAGTCAAGTACAGCAAGGTACAACCGTAACGATTCGATTTCCTCTTGCTGATAAAATATCAGAATGATGAATGAAACTCTTTCGCAATATCTGAGGGGCCAACAATCAATAAGTAAAAAAAAGAAGTTCGCCAGTTGGCGAACTTCTTTTTAATGGATTGCACGTTTCTTAATACGACCACCCATGACTTCATGTACTTCACTGATGGTCACGAAAGCGTTTTCATCGATCTCATCGATGATATTCTTTAATTTCGAAACTTCTAGTCGTGTAACAACTAGATATAAAACGGCACGATCTTCGCCACTATAGCCACCCTTGCCATTCAAGAAAGTAACTCCCCGACCGAGGCGAGCCATTACTTTTTCGGCAATAAGCTCTGATTTCTCAGAGATAACCATAGCAGCTTTGGTTTCCTCTAAACCTTCAATGGTAATATCAATCATCTTAAATGCGATAAAATAAGCAATTAGAGAATACATGGCTTTATCCCAACCAAAAACAAGACCAGCACTAGTCAAAATGAAAAGATTAAAGAACATGACAATTTCCCCAACAGAAAATCCCGTCCTCTTATCTAAGATAATAGCGACTATTTCTGTTCCATCTAACGATCCACCATAACGTATAATTAAGCCGACTCCGATACCTAATATAATACCGCCAAATACAGCGGCAAGCAAAAGATCTTCGGTTAATTGTGGTAGTGGATGTAGGATGCTAACCCAGACAGATAAGGAGCAGAGGGAAAATAAGGTAGATATCACGAAAGTCTTTCCGATATGGTTATAACCTAAGATTAGAAATGGAATGTTTAAAACAACGATAAACATGCCTAACGGATAGTTGCTAAGATAACTGACCATAATAGAAATACCAACGATTCCTCCATCAATGATGTTGTTAGGAATCAAGAAAAATTCGAGACCAATTGCTGCGAGAGTTGATCCAATAAATAAGAATAAGAATTTGAAAAAATAATTTAAAGATGTGTTTTTTTTCGTCATAAGACCTCCCTAAAATTATAATGGTACTATAAATATAACATAATCTAGAGAAAAACACAAAAAGAAGTGTAACACATTTAATGAAAATAGGTCAAAAGTCCGTGAATACTTTACAATTGTTGTAATAAAGAAAAAAATATCTATGTGTGACAGGTGTTGTCTCATTATGTCTCGAATAATATTAGAGTATAGTACTAATAAGAAAGGACGGAGAAAATGATGAATAAAAAATATGATATTGGACTTATTGGACTTGCAGTGATGGGGGAAAATCTAGTCCTTAATATGGCCAGTAAAGGTTTTAAAGTGGTCGTATACAACCGTACAGTGAATAAAGTAAATGAGTTTTTAGAAAAAAATAAGGACTATGATACCATTGGCGGTGCCTATTCTATCGCTGAATTGGTTGGGATGCTCAGTAAACCACGTAAAGTGATGCTAATGGTTAAGGCTGGTAAGCCCGTTGATGATATGATTAATGAACTCCTTCCTCACCTTGAAGAAAATGATATTATTATTGATGGTGGCAATTCATTTTTTGAAGATACAAGACGACGGACGACTTATCTTCAGGAAAAAGGAATTCAGTTTGTTGGCGCTGGTGTATCGGGTGGCGAAGAAGGAGCATTAAAAGGTCCTAGTATGATGCCAGGAGGCAGCCCTAGTGCTTATGAAGAATTAGCACCGATTTTTACGCGAATTGCAGCTCAGGTAGAGGGTCAGCCTTGTTGTTCCTACGTTGGTCCTGATGGGGCAGGTCACTATGTAAAAATGGTTCATAATGGAATTGAATACGGTGATATGCAACTTATTAGTGAAGCATACTACATTATGAAAAATGTTCTTCAGTTATCAACCGAGGAGTTACATAAAGTTTTTTCAGAGTGGAATCAAGGCGAATTGGATTCCTACTTAATTGAAATTACGCGGGATATTTTTACACGCAAAGATGAAATTACGGGTCAACCATTGCTCGAAGTTATTTTAGACAAAGCTGGGCAGAAAGGTACTGGTAAATGGACCTCTCAAAGTGCATTGGATCTAGGTGTTCCCACGCCGACCATTACAGAAGCTGTATTTGCCCGTTGTATGTCGGCTTATAAAGACGAACGTTTGGCTGCAGCAAAGACATTAATAGGCCCTCAGAAACAATATAAAGGTGATAAGAAACAACTCATTAGCGCTATTCACGATGCTCTTTATGCTTCAAAAATATGTGCTTATGCTCAAGGGTTTGCTTTGCTTAAAGCCGCAAGTGCAGAGTATGGCTGGAATCTTAATTTTGGTGAGACTGCTTTATTGTGGCGAGGTGGTTGTATTATCCGTGCTCGCTTTCTTGATCGGATCAAAGAATCCTATGCTGATAATGGCCAGCTTGTGAACCTAATGATGAGTCCCTTCTTTGCAGAGATATTAGCAAAGGCTCAAGATAATTGGCGCTTGGTCGTTATCACGTGCAAAGAGCTTGGTATTCCAACACCGGCTATTAGTGCATCGTTAGATTATTATGATAGCTATCGAAGTGCAGTGTTACCGGCGAATTTACTTCAAGCACAACGCGATTACTTTGGGGCTCATACGTATGAACGTACTGACCGTTCAGGAATCTTTCATACAAATTGGAATGACTAATTTCTTATAATAAAACTCCTGTAAAGTGCAGACACTTTGCAGGAGTTTCACTATTGTAAGAGTAAATAGAGTAGTTCAGACAAATTTTTCAAGGGGAATTTAAACATGGAATTTCTGAACAAATATAGAAGAAAATATGGTAAATCTTTTTGCTTATCAGTATTTTTTGTCATGTGTGAAACCATGTGTGATCTGATGCTACCTACGATTATGGCACGAATTATCGATATCGGTGTTGCCGCCAAGGAAATGGATTATATTTTGTCCATGGGGGGCGAGATGTTATTGATTACAGTACTTGGATTTGCAGCGGCAACTGCTCGAAATCTAATATCAAGCCGTGTTTCTCAAGCCTTTGGGACGGAATTGCGATCCGATTTGTATAAGAAAATTCAACATCTTTCCTTCGAAAATATTGATCAGTTTGATCGAGCTTCATTAGTGACTCGACTCACCAATGATGTGACTCAAGTGCAAAACTTTGTAAATGGACTAATGAGAATTTTTATCAAAGCCCCTCTGCTTTGTATCGGAAGTCTGATTATGGCCATTCGTCTCAATTACAATTTATCATTAGTACTCGCAGTCGTTGTTCCTGTTGTTGGTATTTTAATTATCGTAAATATGAAATTGGGGTATCCGCTTTTTAATAAAGTCCAGCAGGCTCTTGATCAGGTTAATAGCGTTATGAGGGAATATTTATCTGGTGTACGAGTTGTGAAGGCTTTTAACCGCTTTGAATATGAAGTAGAAAAATTTAATGATGCCAATAGCAGGCTGCAATCTAGGTCAGTGGAAGCCATGCGATTGATGGCGGCATTTGGCCCAGGAATCATGATGAGTGTGAACTTTGGCATCGTTGCGGTACTCTGGTTTGGAGGAATTAGAGTCAATAATGGCGATATGCAAGCAGGACAGATCATTGCATTTATTAACTATATGACACAAATGTTATTCTCATTAATGCTGATTTCCATGGTTTTTACGTTGTTCGTACGGGCCAAAGCTTCGGCGATGCGTATTCAGGAAGTGTTTCTTCAAGAAAATAGCATGAAATGGGAAGAAAACGCCATAGAAGGTAGCACTCAAAAAGGACAAGTTGTTTTCAAAAATGTATACTTCTCTTATGAAGGGAAAACTGAATCATCTGTGATTAAGAATATAAATCTGACTTGTATGCCTGGAGAAATCATTGGAATTATTGGTTCAACGGGTTCAGGAAAGAGTAGTTTGGTCAATCTGATTCCTCGTTTTTATGATATTACTTCAGGTTCCCTCAAACTAGATGGTGAAGAGATTGGGAAGAGCAATCCACATAGAATAAGAGAAAAAATAGCCGTCGTTGCGCAAAAAACAGTATTATTTACTGGTACGATTATTGAGAATATCCGGTGGGGAAAAGAAGATGCTACGATCGAAGAGATTGAAAATGCGGCAAAAATTGCACAGGCACATGATTTTATTATTGAGTTTCCTGAAGGTTATCAAACAAGAGTCGGTCAGGGGGGAGTTAATTTTTCTGGAGGGCAAAAACAACGGGTATCGATTGCAAGAGCCTTGGTGAGAAAACCTGAAATTCTGATTCTTGATGACTCTACGAGTGCTATTGATGTTGTGACGGAAGGTAAGATCAAAGAATCCTTAAAAAAATATATGGATCATTTGACTTGTTTCATGATTGCGCAACGGATCACTTCGGTCATGGATGCAGATAAAATAGTCGTCCTTGATCAGGGGGAAATCGTCGGTAGCGGTAAACATCATGAACTGCTGCAGTGTTGTGAAATTTATCAGGAAATTTTTACATCTCAAATGGGTAAGGTGATGAAAAATCATGTCTCAAGAACATGAACAATCCAAAGATAAAGAAAAGTATTCAAGTTCGACTCTGCATGGTTTTGGGGGGGCGCGGCGAAATTTTGGTGGACGTCGTGGAAGTGAGGTCCTTTTAAAACCAAAAAAATTTACAGTGACGATCAAGCGACTCTGGTCTTATTTTGGTAAGGAAAGAAAAATGTTAATTATTATTTTTTTCTTTATTTTTATCGATGCTTTGTTAACACTATCATTGCCTTACTTAATGGGCGTGGCCATTGATGCCATCGGAATTGTCAGTGGAGACGTCAACTTCCAACTATTGAAGATGACGGTTATGGTACTGATCGCAGCCTATATTACAGACGGTATTCTTACTTTTTTCCAAGGATGGATGATGGCAGGTCTGTCCCAGCGCATTGTTATGAACTTAAGATCCACTCTATTTGAAAAACTTCAGAAACTCCCCATTGCTTTTTTTGATGTTCATCCTCATGGGGAAGTAATGAGTCGTTTATCGAATGATGTGGATAATGTAAGTAGTACCATATCTCAGTCAATCACTCAATTTATGTCAGGAACAATTGCGATCGTCGGTTCATTAATCATGATGATTGTGCTCAGTCCCTCCCTTACAGTGGCTACGGTCATGATTGTACCTCTAGTTTTTTTACTTGCTCGCGTGATTAGCAAAAAAACTCGTGATTTATTTAAAGAACAGCAAGTACAGCTTGGTAAGCTAAATAGTCATATTGAAGAAAGTATCTCAGGGATACAAGTCGTAAAGGCCTTTAATCATGAGGATAAGGTAATCGGAGAATTTGATGTAATCAATGGAAATTTATATGATGTTGGATTAAAAGCACAAATTTGGTCGGGCTTTTTAATGCCATTGATGAATGTGATTAATAATATTGGTTTTGCTTTTATTGCAATCATTGGTGGTGTTCTTGCAATGAAAAATATGATTACGATTGGCGTTATTGCCAGTTTCCTGAGTTATTCAAGACAATTTGTACGCCCACTCAATGAATTGGCTAATTTATTTAATGTATTGCAATCAGGAGTAGCTGGTGCTGAACGAGTATTTGAAATTTTTGATGAACAAGAAGAACCCTTAGATTTAGCAAATGCAGTTGATTTAGAGGATTCGAAAGGACACATTGTATTTGAAAATGTTAGTTTTGGCTATCGATCTGATGTGCCGATCTTGAAGAATGTCAGTTTTGAATCAAAAGGAGGGAGTAGTACAGCGTTTGTCGGTCCTACAGGGGCTGGGAAAACTACCATTGTGAATCTCCTTACGAGGTTTTATGATGTCACAAGTGGTAGGATATTACTTGATGGCAGGGATATTAGAAATTATACACGAGATAGCTTGCGACAGTGTTTTGGCATTGTATTACAGGATGCATATTTGTTCTCGGGTACGATTAAAGAAAATATTAAATATGGTCAGCCAGACGCTACGGATGAAGAAATGAAATTAGCTGCAGCAATGGCCAATGCTGATGGATTTATTCAGCGTCTTCCTAAACAATATGACACTCTATTATCAGAGAATGGTAGTAACTTAAGCCAAGGGCAACGGCAACTGCTTGCGATTGCAAGAGTCATGCTTGCTAAGCCAACTTTGCTGATTCTCGACGAAGCCACAAGTAGCATTGATACTCGAACTGAGCTGCATATACAAGATGCCCTATTAAATCTTATGCAAGGGCGCACTAGTTTTATCATTGCTCATCGTTTGAATACCATTCGCGGTGCAGATCGAATCATGGTCATTGATCAAGGTGAAATTATCGAAGAAGGCAATCATGATCAGTTGCTCAATCAGAAAGGGCGATATTATCGTATGTTTTTGAACTGATCGATTTGTTTCGCCTATCGCAAATAATTAAATTTACTTATCAATCAGACCATGTTACAATTTTAGTCGAAATTAGTCGAAACACATGGATAGCAGATAGGAGGGAGGATCATTTTGTTTACATTACTTGACTTAGTGCAACCAGATACGATTGATGAAGCATATCAAATACTCATGGCTAAGAGAAATAATGCGATTCTCGGAGGCTGTGCTTTTCTTCGATTGGGTTCTAGCCGGATTGGTACTGGCATCGAACTGTCGAAATTAAACTTAAACTATATCACAGAGCAGACTGATTATATTGAAATCGGTGCGATGACAACATTCCGAGATCTTGAAACCAATTTGATTTTGCAGGAATATTTTAATGGTGTACTTCCAAAAGCTGTTGGTAATATTATTGGTGTTCAATTTCGTAATGTGGTTACAGTGGGAGCATCGGTTTATGCAAAATATGGATTTTCTGATTTGATTACAGCGTTATTAGCCTTGGATACTGAGGTTGAATTATATAAAGGCGGCAGAATGCCGCTAGTAGAGTTTTTAGGTAGAGCTTATGAAAAAGATTTTCTGACCAAGATTTTTATAAAAAAAGATCAACGAAAAGTCGCCTATCAAAATTTCCGTAGTTCGGCAAGTGATTTTCCTATCCTCAATGTTGCTGTTTCAAAGGCGGATCATCAATGGATTATCGCAGTTGGAGCTATGCCGTCGCGGGCTAAAATTGCTTATCAAGCTTCAGCTGAATTAAGCAAGGGAAATCTTAAGTGTGATGATATTGCTGCAATTGCAGCTGATGAATTAGTATTTGGAACGAATGCAAAGGCAACAGGAGAGTACCGAAAAGCTATTTCTAAAGTACTGATCACGAGAGCCATTCAGGAGGTGTTACAATGGAAATAGAATTTACTCTAAATAATAAAGTAGTCAAAATGAAGGCTGAGAATGATGAATTTTTAGCAGATACCTTACGGAATTATGGAACCTTGAGTATTCGAAAAGGTTGCAATACATCTTGCTGCGGTCTATGCACCGTATGGCTAGATGGTAAACCAACCTTATCTTGTAACATTCTTTCCATAAGAGCGAATGGCAGACAGATTACAACGATTGAAGGCGTGAGTCAGCAAGCTGAGGAGTTTGCCCAAATTTTAGTTGCAGAGGGTGCTGAACAGTGTGGCTTTTGCAGTCCTGGTTTTATTATGACTGTCATTGCGATGAAGAATGAACTAACCAATCCGACAGAAGAACAAATCATTCATTATTTGACAGGAAATTTATGCAGATGTACAGGTTATATGGGGCAACTCAGGGCAGTGAAAACTTACTTGGGGGTGGAGTAGCATGAATTTTGTTGGTAAAGGCATTGGCAAAATTGATGGGATGGCGATTGCGACTGGTAAGCCTGTATATACAGATGACCTAGTCATGCCAAATACCTTAGTGGTAAAAATACTTCGTAGCCCTTATGCATTTGCAAAAATTACGACAATCGACGTGAGCAAGGCGGAAAAAGTTCCTGGCGTTGAATGTGTTCTTACGTATAAAGATGTACCTAATGTACGCTTTTCAGTTGCAGGGCAATCCTATCCTGAGCCCTCTCCTTATGATCGGTTGATTTTAGATCCAATTCTTCGCTATGTGGGAGATGAAGTGGCAATTATTGCTGCTGTTGATGAAAAAACTGCCTTAAAAGCCATGAAACTGATTAAGGTGGACTATGAAGTTTTTACGCCTGTACTCGATTTTGAGAAAGCTGAGGGGCATGAATCTGTCATTCATCCTGAGACTGATTTACATTGTAATTTTGATATCGGTATGCAGCAGGAGAAAAATGTTGTATCGGACCAGACTGTAGAAATTGGCGATATTGAAGCTGAATTAAAAGCGTGTGCTGTTGTGGCTGAGGATACGTATTATATTCAGGCTCAGGCTCATTGCATGATGGAAACTTACCGCTCTTTTAATTATCTTGATCATATGGGACGATTGGTTGTAGTAAGTTCTACGCAAATTCCCTTCCATGTAAGAAGAAAACTTGCCTTAGCCTTACAAATACCTGCCAGCAAGATTCGGGTTATTAAACCGAGAATTGGTGGTGGTTTTGGTGGTAAGCAGACAGTTGTTGTAGAAATTTTTACAGCAATCGTAACGTTAAAGACTGGTAAGCCAGCAAAAATCATCTATGATCGCAGTGAAACCTTCTCCTGTACTAATAGCCGTCATGCCATGCGCCTGACTGTTAGAGTCGGTGCAGATGCGGATGGATACATTCGAGCTGTTGATATACAAGGTTTGTCCGATACAGGAGCCTATGGTGAACATGCTTCGACTGTATTTATGGTGGTCGGACAAAAAACGTTGCCATTATATAATAAAACAAAAGCTGTTCGATTTATGGGAAAAGTAGTGTATACTAATAAAATGCCTGGTGCGGCTTTTCGAGGTTATGGGGCGACTCAAGGAACCTTTGCTCTTGAAGCAACAATCAATAAATTAGCAGCGCAGCTTAATATGGATCCTACAGAGCTGCGATTGCAGAATTTAATCAAAGAAGGCGAAACCAGTTTAGCATATCATGGTAAAATTCTTGGTAGTTCATCGTTGCATCGTTGCATTGAGCAAGGTAAAAAAATGATTGGCTGGGATGAAAAATATCCTCAATCTAGAATCAATGGCAATAAGGTCAAATCTGTGGGTATGGCGGTCACCATGCAAGGGTCAGGGATTGCAGGCATTGATACTGCATCCGCTGAGATTCGCTTAAATGATGATGGGAATTATACATTGCTACTTGGTTCTACAGACATGGGAACAGGTAGTGATACCATATTGGCTCAAATGGCTGCTGAAATTTTAGAAACGACAGTGGACAATATCATTGTTAATGCTGCGGATACGGATGTTTCTCCTTATGATCCAGGTTCTTATGCGTCGAGTACTACCTATGTAACAGGAATGGCTGTGGTAAAAGCCGCTGAAGAATTGAAACAGAAAATTATTGATAGTGGAGCAAAAATTCTCAAAGTTTCAGCAGATACGATTGAATTTGATGGAAAATTGCTTACCACAATGACTGGTGAAAAAGAGCTTAGCTTAGAAAAATTAGCTGAAATCATGGTACTTGGGATGGGGAATTTACAGTTAGTTGGTCAAGGTACTTATGGCAGTCCTGTATCACCACCACCTTTTATTGCGGGTTTTGCAGAAGTTGAAGTCGATACTGAGACTGGAAAAGTAGAGCTATTGGATTATGTAGCTGTCGTCGATTGTGGAACGGTGATCAATCCAAAGCTGGCGACCATTCAGGTTGAAGGTGGCATTGTACAAGGCATTGGTTTGGCCCTTTATGAAGAGGTTCGATATGGTGAGCAAGGGCGTTTGCAAACAGATAGTTTTATGCAGTATAAGATTCCTTGTCGTAAAGATATTGGAAAGATACGAGTGGCTTTTGAAGAAAGTTTTGAACCAACAGGTCCTTTTGGTGCGAAATCATTAGGTGAGGTTGTTGTGAATACTCCTGCACCAGCCATTGCTCATGCTGTTTACAATGCGGTAGGGGTCCGAATCAATCAATTGCCGATTACTCCTGAAAAAATATTCATGGCAGTACAAAATAATAAATAATAACTGATATACAAAAAGTAAAGAATTCATGCTCTATATTGTTAGTCTGTCAGGAATGGCTATTAGGTCATAGACCATTCCTGGCGATTATCTTTATACAATTTAATTCAACTTATATGAGGAGGAAAAAGATGAAAGACCAAAATTCAATTCATCCTGTTGATGAAATGTTACCTTTCGGAAAATTATTTACTTATGGCTTACAGCATGTGCTAGCCATGTATGCAGGTGCTGTGGCTGTTCCTTTGATTCTTGCCAATGCCCTAGGGTTATCTCAAGAACAATTGATTTACCTAATTAATGCAGATTTGTTAACTTGTGGGATTGCTACAATTATCCAGACCATTGGTTTTTGGAACATGGGGATTCGGATTCCTATTATTCAAGGTGTTACCTTTGCGGCTGTGACGCCGATGATCATTATTGGTAAGTCACACGGTTTGCAAGGTATTTATGGTTCAATTATTGTGGCGGGGATTGTCACGTATTTAGTTGCTCCTTATTTTAGCCGTTTATTACGATTTTTCCCTCCTGTTGTGACTGGTAGTATCATTAGTTTAATTGGTGTAACCCTCATGCCTGTAGCTGTGAGATGGGCAGCTGGTGGAAATCCTGCAGCGAAAGATTTTGCGGCAGCACCTTATATTGGTTTGGCGTTAGTGACTTTAATGCTTGTGCTATTTTTCTATCGTTATTTCAAGGGTTTCTTAAGTAATATTGCAGTTTTATTAGGACTCATTACAGGTACTCTCATTGCTATTCCTTTAGGTTTGGTTAAGTTTTCTCAAGTGGCAAGTGCGAGCTGGTTTGGTATCACCACTCCTTTCTACTTTGGTATGCCTACTTTTGATCTTGCATCCATAGCCGCCATGGTTATTGTGATGTTGGTTGTTATGACGGAAACAACAGGTGATTGTATTGCTGTTGCTGAAATTGTCGAGAAAGAAATTGATGCTGAAGATTTAAGCCGTTGCTTACGAGCTGATGGATTTTCTACAATGTTAGGTGGTATTTTGAATAGTTTCCCTTATACTGCATTTGCTCAAAATGTCGGTTTAGTGGGTTTAACTAAAGTAAAGAGCCGTTTTGTTGTAGCGGCTGCTGGAGTCATTCTAGTGGCTCTTGGTTTATTCCCTAAATTTGCAGCGGTCATTTCATCTCTTCCTGTTCCAGTGCTTGGTGGTGCAGGGATTGCTATGTTTGGTATGGTAGCGGCGAGTGGTATTAAAACCCTTTCCAAAGTACAATTTGAGGGCACACATAATATTATGGTTGTTGCTGTGAGCCTCGGTATTGGGATGATTACTTTAGCTGTTCCAGAGTTTTATAAAAATTTCCCTAGCTGGGCACAAGTTATTCTTCACAGCGGTATTACTGCTGGGAGTATAACAGCGATTGTTTTGAATGTAATTCTAAATGGTGCTGGTCAAGAAAAGAATTCATAAAGAGAGACTTGGTCATTGGATAAATCATCAATCATAGGATTTGGCGTAAGCCAAGTCCTTTTTTTATTACTTTTATTCACAGTTAACCTAAGAGAGAATATCGGTTGACAACATTATGAGGGTGATTTATACTTTTTCTTAGTGATCATAGATTAAAATATTGTATTTCGGAGGATTATCATGTATAAGAAAGATCAATTAACTGGTTTTATTTATTCAGCACTTTTTGCAGCTTTGATTGCGGTGCTTGGGTTAGTGTCCATCCCCATACCAATAAGCCCCGTTCCTATTACAGGTCAATCCTTAGCCATTATGTTGGCAGGAGGCATATTAACGGTGCGTCAGGCTGGCTATAGTGTGCTGACCTTTTTGTTACTCGGTGCCGTTGGTGTACCTGTTTTTGCAGGTATGACTGGAGGTATTGGTATAATTGTTGGCCCACGAGGTGGATATTTGATTGGTTATTTAGTTGGCGCTATGGCCATTGCATTCTTAAAAGGGAAACAAAATAAAGTTTGGCGTCTTGCTCTAGCGAATGTCATAGGTGGAATCATCATTGTTTATCTTTTTGGGGTATTATGGCTCAGTTATGTGACAGGCATGGGACTCGAAAAGGCCATCACAGTCGGTGCACTTCCTTATATACCAGGTGATTTATTTAAAGCTTTTGTCGCTACAATTGTTGCAGTGGCTATCAATAAACGATTGCCTCATAATCGAGTACGTCCATGAACGAGGTATATTTAATTGGCGGCAGGCGAACACCAATTGGAAAAACAGGTGGTTTTCTAAAAGATTTATTGCCAGAACAATTAGCGTCTATTGTTCTCAATGACGTTATCGCTCACTATAAACTATCACCTAGTGACATAGAGCAAATTGTACTGGGGAATGCAGTGGGGCCGGGGGGGAATATTGCCCGGGTTTCTGCACTTGAAGCGGGATGGCCTTACAGCACTCCCGCACTCACTGTTGATTCTCAGTGTGGTTCGGGGTTAAGTGCTATTCAGGTAGCCACGAACCAAATCATGGCAGGCCAGGCTGATCTTGTCATAGCCGGAGGAGTCGAAAGCACGAGTATGGCTCCAAGGCGGCAATTTAATTCGACAGATCCACGTTTCCAAGGGGACGATGTATATTATGAAAGAGCACCCTTTTCTACCCCTGCTATTGGTGATCCAGAAATTGGTGAAGCAGCAGAAAATCTTGCTAAACTGATGAATATTTCGAGAAACGAAATGGATATATTAGCGCTTGAGAGTCATAAGAGAGCATTTTTAATTCAAGAAAAAGGTTTGCTAAAAGAAATTATGACTCCCATCGCGGTGTCTGGAAAAATCATTGATTCTGATGAATGTATACGAAAAGGCATGAGCCTTAAACTTTTAGAAAGAATGAAACCTGTTTTTAGAGATGATGGAGATATTACGGCAGGTAATACTTGTCTAAAACATGATGGCGCAGCTGTTATTCTCCTTGCATCAAAGCAAGCAGTTAAAAAATATAATTTAAAGCCCCAGGCGTTGATCAGAGGAACAGTCAGCTGCGGTTGTGACCCCAATCTCTTTCCTTTGAGTCCTGTTCCAGCCATTCAAAAGCTAGTGCTGAAACAGGGGTTAGACCTAAACGAAATTGATGCTCTTGAAATCAATGAGGCTTTTGCTGTTAAAATACTAGCATGTTGTCAGCAATTGAATTTTAGCTTAGAGAAGACCAATATGCTAGGGGGTGCACTTGCTTATGGCCATCCTTATGGAGCTTCTGGAGCCATTATTTTATTGCATTTACTAAAAGCCTTAGAACAGATAGAAGGGCGATTTGGGATTGCTTCCATCGGTGCTGTGGGCGGTATGGGAATTGCAACCCTTATTGAAAGGTGCTAAAAAACGTGCTGATTCATCAAATATTTGATCACATTCAGGATTTTGATACTAATAAGAAATGTTTGATTTACGGAAAGATACAGCTCACTTATGGTGAATTTATACAGAATGTTGATGAGTTAGCTTATCAGCTAGGTACACACATAAAAAAAGGTGATAAGATACTTGTCAAACTTGTAAATCCTGTATCACAATTACTCTATTTCTTTGGTATTCTAAAAGTCGGTGGTGCATGTGTTTTCATCGATTCGTCAACTTCAGAGGAAGTATGTATAGAATTGATGGAAAGGCACAACATTAATTTATATATTGATGAAAATTTTCAACTTTCAACAGAGGTAGTATCGGAATTTCCTAAAATAAATCAGGAAGATCTTTTTCTAGGTGCTTTAAGCTCAGGAAGTACGGGCACACCTAAGTTGATATGGCGAGATCATCAGAGTTGGAGTAGGGGGTTTCCTATTCAAAGTAAGACCTTTACTATTTCTGGTTTAGATACTCTTTATTTGGTTAGTTCGCTTGTTTATACGGCAAATTTGAATGCATGTCTACACGTTTTTTCTGAGGGTGGTACGGTTGTGATGGCAAGTCATAGTCTGCCGCGTACTTGGCTGAAAGACATGATGAATCATGATATTAGTGCTATTTTTATGGTTCCGGCTAATTATCGAATCTTACTAAAAGTTATGAAAAGTTCTCTTCCTCAGGTCACATCAATCGTTACCGCAGGAGCAAAAATTGACCAAGAAACAGTACAAAAGCTAGTGGAAAAATTTCCTCAGGCAAAGATCTATGAATATTATGGCGCAAGTGAACTTGGGCATGTAAGTTATTCAACAGCGGAAGATCTTTTGCTCAATCCTGAATCTGTCGGCAAAGCCTTTCCTGGTGTCATACTTACGATTGAGGATGATTGTATATGGGCTCAAAGTCCATATCTTGCTCCAGACTATAGACCCAAGGCGACAGTCGGAGATTTAGGTCGAATTGATGCAGACGGTTATTTATATTTGCTGGGCCGCAAGCAGGGGCTGATCAATGCGGGAGGGATCAAAGTGATTCCTGAACAAGTTGAAAAAGTCTTACTTCAATGTCCTGGTATTGCAGATGTTGTTGTTGGCGGTATTGATGATTCGATCAGAGGTCAAAAAGTATGTGCATGGATTGTGAAAAAGAGTAAGACATTGATGAGTGGAGATATTATAGAGTTTTGTCGAAGAAAAATGCGCCCTCATTATTGCCCGAGTAAGATTATTTTTATTGATGAAATACCATTAAATAAAAGTGGTAAAATTGATAGGATGGGGCTGAAACGACAATTACAATGAAGAATGTATAAGTTGCAATAAAAAATTGAAGTGCCACGTATAATCCTTAATTCAATGCATATACATTGTCAGGAGGCGAATTTTTGTCTGAGATTGAGCAGTTACTTCCTCAGCGTTACCCTTTTTTATTTGTTGATGAAATTCTATCTGCAGATAGAAATGAAACAGTAGGAATAAAAACTTATAATACATCTTTTTTATTTTACCAAGAGAATTTTTCAGGAGAGAAAATCGTTCCAGGCGTTATTCTTATCGAATCAATGGTACAATGCGGTGGGGCAGGCGTAACTCAAATTGGTATTTTTCAAAAAGCGTCCTGGGGATTAGCTTCATTGGAAAATGTTCATTTTTTTGGTTATGTTAAATCGAAGGCAACTGTTAAAATGGTCGTAAAAAACCTTAAAGTTTCCGATAAAGTACTAAAACAAACGGGAGTTGCTTTTTATAAAGGACAGAAAATTTTAGAAGCAACTTGGCTATGCTTAAGACTTACATGATCAACTTCATAAAAAAATAGTATGTTATAGAATCAATATAGTAATCTTTTTTCGGTTTGAAGTAAGAAGGACTCAAGCTTTTGCCGACGCCTGAAGACTTGGCGCAATCCAAGTCTTTTCTTTTTTATAAATTATTATTTAAAAAAAGAATAATAATTTATAAAAAAAAGAAATTACAGGAAGGAATTGTATTGATTGAGTCGAATAAGACTTTAATGACTGGTTAGTCACAATAGTTAGGAGGTAAATGAATTGGTTCATATGAGATCAAAAAAAAGTTGGCAATATGTCGCTTTACTCACTTTTTTAATTGGGATGGTTGCGGTGAGTGGGTGCAGTAGTCAAGTCGCAAAACCAGCTCCCCAGGCTGTAGAGGTAAAAGTTATGCAGGTTATGCAGAAAGATACGCCGATTACATACGAATTTGTCGGAGCGGTAGAAGCGAAAAATGAAGTTCAAATTCGGGCAAAAGTATCAGGTAATATTGTGGCTAAGATGGTAACAGGAGGGGCTACTGTTTCAGAAGGTCAGCCGCTGTTCCGTATTGACAGTCGCCAATATAACTCTGCATTACTGACAAATCAAGCAACAGCAGCACAATCAGAAGCTTTACTTGCGAATGCACGCAAAGAGGTTGGCAGATACAATCAACTTGCATCACAAGGTGCTGTTTCCCAGCAAACTTTAGATAATGCAGTAGCTGTTGAACAACAAAACGCCGCTGCTGCTCAGGCAAATTGGGCTAAAGTACAGCAAGCGCAAGAAGATATTCAAGACACAGTTATTCTTTCCCCCCTTAATGGTAAAATTGATATTAATGACTTAAGTGTAGGTAGCTTTGTGTCAGCTGGATCGACAATTATGGCTACGATTTCTTCCATTGATCCAGTCATGGTAAAGTTTAGTATGAGTGAAAATGAATATTTACAGTTTGCTAAAACTCAACCAGGTGCCTCTCCAACTGAGTGGGGACAAAACTTGAAACTTATTCTCAGTGATGGTTCTACCTATCCAATCACTGGACAAATCGAACAGGTAGATAAAGGGTTAACAACTGGCACAGGGACATTAAGTTTTAAGGCCTCTTTTGCTAATCCTAACAAGCTGCTTGTACCTGGTATGTTTGCTCGTGTTGCAGTTCAAAGTGAGGTCCGTCCAGGAGCCTTATTAATTCCACAACGAGCTGTTCAGCAAATGCTGGATAAAACTCTCGTTACGGTTGTCGTCGAAGGTGAGAAGACCGAAACGCGGGCCGTTAAAATGGGTACAAAAGTTGGTAATATGTGGGTTGTAAATGAAGGCGTGACAGCAAATGATCGTATTGTCGTAGAAGGCTTTATGAAGACTCCGCCGGGAACACCTGTAACGGTAATAATGATCGGCCCGGATGATTTACAAACTCCGGCGAAGCAATAGGAGGTAATCGGGTGGCTAAGTTTTTTATTGATCGTCCCATTTTTGCGATCGTGTTATCTATTGTAATTACGCTAGTTGGCTTAATTTCCGCATTTAATTTGCCAATAGCTCAATATCCGCAAATTACACCACCACAAGTGAGTGTAAGTGGTAGTTATACAGGGGCAAATGCTGAAGTTGTAGAACAGACCATGGCCCAATCCATTGAACTACAAGTTAATGGAACAGAAGATATGGTGTCCATGACTTCCACTAGCTCCGATTCAGGTTCTTACACTTTGACGGCAAAGTTTGATTTAAGTAAGAATGCTGATATGGCAACTGTACAAACTCAAAATCGGGTAGCGCAAGCTAATGCATCCCTTCCTACAGAAGTTACTACAGCGGGTCTTACGACTCGTAAGGTTTCTCCTGATAATTCGTTGATTTTTACTCTATCCTCTCCGAAAGGGACTTATGATAGTACTTTTCTAAAGAACTATGGTAGTATTTACCTTGTTGAAGATTTGAAAAGAATCAAGGGTGTCGGTAATATTATGGAATATGGTGCCGATTATGGCATGAGAATCTGGCTGCATCCTGACAAAATGGCTCAGTTAGGACTGACAGGGAGTGATGTCTCTAATGCCATTACGACACAAAATGTCCAGGCGCCAGCAGGAACCATTGGTCAAAGACCAACGGCTGCTCAGCAAGAATTTCAATATTCCGCACGGGTACAAGGTCGTTTGACCGAACCAAGTGAATTTGAAAATATCATTATTAGTTCCAAGGATAATAACTTTATTCGTCTAAAAGATATAGCCACAGTTGAGATGGGTGGCAAAGACTATGGCTTTCAAGCTTTCCTTAATGGTGATCAAGCAGTTGCATTTGCAGTTCAGCTGACCACAGATGCCAATGCCTTAGAAACGATTACCAAGGTACAGCAAGCATTGGAAGAAGCATCAAAAAAATTCCCTTCAGATGTTTCTTATTTTTCAGTCGTTGATAATACGAAATTTGTACGAGAATCCATGAAAGAAGTTGCTAAAACTTTTGCAGAAGCACTACTATTAGTATTATTAGTTGTATTTTTGTTTTTACAAAGTTGGCGTGCAACTCTCATCCCTATGCTGGCTATTCCAGTTTCCTTAATCGGAACTTTTGGTGCATTTATGGTGATGGGGTTCTCAATTAATACCCTAACTCTTTTCGCGATGGTTTTGGCCATTGGACTCGTAGTTGATGATGCGATTATTGTAATTGAAGCAGTAGAACATCACATGCGCTATAATGGTATGAGTCCGAAAGATGCAACTAAGTTGGCCATGAGTGAAGTATCTGGCCCAGTTGTTGCGATTGCCTTTGTACTAGCATCTGTATTTATTCCTGTAGCCTTTTTTGGTGGAACAACAGGTGTTTTATACAAACAGTTCGCCTTAACAATTGCAGTATCAATGGCTTTATCGGCTATTGTGGCTTTGTCCTTAACGCCAGCTCTTTGTGCATTGGTCTTAAAGCCTCATGATCCAAATGCTCATTCAGGTATCTTAGAAACATTCTTTAACAAATTTAATGATCTATTTGAGGCAACGGTAGAGCGATACGGTAAAGGTTTGGCAAAGTTTATTAAACGGTCTGCTCTAGGTGTTGTATTTTTAGCAGTTTTATTACTTGTCACTGGTAAACTATTTCAACTTGTACCATCTTCTTTTGTGCCAAGTGAGGACCAAGGGTACTTTATTTCAAGTATCAGCTTACCAGAGGCGGCAAGTGCGAATCGTACTGCGAATGTAGCTAATAAAATTGCAGACGATATACGTAAACAGCCAGGGGTAACAGATGCGATTATCGTACAAGGTTATGATATTTTAGCTGGTGCAGCAAAAGCTAATTCAGCGATTATTTTCACAAGACTTGATTCTTGGGATGAACGTATGGCCCCTGGACTTGGTGTTCAAGATCAAGTTATGAAAGTTCTGATGAATGGTTCTCATGTTCCAGAAGCCAGAGTCGTTTCCTTTAATGCTCCTTCATTACCGGGTATTGGTACCGTAGGTGGCTTTACCTTAATGATCGAAGATAAAGGCGGCAATACCATTGAACAGATGGATAAAATTTCTAAGGAATTTATGGCTGCTGCTCGTAAACGTCCAGAAATTGGTATGATTTATTCTACCTTTGGCATTGATACTCCTGGTTATCGTTTTGACGTAGACCGAGAGAAGGCAGAGCAGTTAGGTGTTCCAGTAAAAGACGTATTTACTGCTTTACAGACTTTCCTTGGCGGTGTGCAGGTCAATGATTTTAACCGTTTTGGTAGAACCTATAAAGTCGTCATGCAGGCGGATGAAAAATTTCGTAATGATGTAGAAGATACACGTTTCTTCTTCGTTCGTAGTTCTTCGGGAGCCATGATACCACTCAATACTTTATTAAAACCACAAACAATTACGGCTCCGCCAGTTATTAAACGATATAATGGATATAGAGCCATTCAGGTAGGTGGTAACCAAGCACCTGGCTATAGCTCAGGGCAAGCTTTAGCGGCCCTCGAAGAAGTGGCAGCACAAACCTTGCCAACTGATTTTAGTTATGAGTGGGCTGATCAGAGTCGTGAGGAAAAAATATCAGCAGGCCGTGCTCCTTTTGTCTTTGGTTTTGCTTTGTTATTTGTATTCTTATGTTTGGCAGCTCTTTACGAGAGTTTTGGTATTCCATTTGCTGTTCTCTTATCAGTTCCGACGGGGATATTCGGTGCATTCTTGTTCCAATATGTACGTAATTTACAAAATGATGTTTACATGCAAATTGGTATGGTTATGCTGATTGGATTAGCAGCTAAAAATGCTATTCTAATTGTAGAATATGCGAAAGTTAGGGTAGATAGAGGAATGGATCCAGTCTCGGCAGCCATTGAAGCGGCTAAATTACGCTTGCGTCCAATCATAATGACGTCACTAGCCTTTATTATTGGATGTTTGCCTCTGGTTATTGCTACTGGCGCTGGTGCCGGTGCGAGAAATTCCATGGGGACAGCGGTTGTAGGTGGTATGCTAGCAGCGACAACTCTTGGAATCTTTTTAATCCCAGTTCTTTTCGTTCTAATTGAAAATGGAGTGGGAATGATTAAGAACTATCGCGTGAAACATACAAAAACTTTGTAGATTATTATTATTTTAAAAAGAGTAAACTATTAATTACAAACTAAAGAAAGGCGAGGTAGCGATTACCTCGCCTTTCTTTACGTAATCAGAAAGTATAACACTTTCTCGATTACAAGTAAGAACGGCTAAGGCTTCTGCCTGCGTCTGAAGACTTGGCACAAGCCAAGTCTTTTCTTAATTTTTTATCAAGACATAGTGGCAAAAGCTATGGAATTTTACCAGATAGTAGTATAATATCATAAGCAATGAAAGAGTATGTATTTTAAGTAAAAGAAGAAATAAGATTAATTCATAATTTCTGGTAAGAGTAGTTAATTCAGTATCGCTAACAACTCAGAAGGAGAGATGCCTTTTGGATAATAGGGGAAAACAAATTAGTAAAGATTTTGAATGTGGCATCACATGTAGTGAAGAGATTAAAAGTAATTGTCGAGAGTCTAAGAACAAATTAGTACTACATATCAATAATCTTGAAAGTAAACTTGTACATATAGAGAAAAAATACAAGGCCATTATTGATAATATGAAAGGTGTTATCTTTCAGACTGATAAAAATGGATTATGGACTTTTTTAACCCCTACTTGGACGAAACTTACAGGTTTTAGTCGCGAAGAAAGTTTAGGAAAATACTTTTTGAATTATATAAGTTCAGATGATCGAGATTTTCAGCAAAAACAGTTCTTAGCTGTCATACGAGGAGACAAAAAATATTGTCGTTATGAAATTCGTTATTGCACTAGAAAAGGTGAATTGCGGTGGGCACAGATCTATATGCGACCTAGGATGGATAAAGAGGAAAACATAATAGGTACTTTAGGTACGTTGCATGATATTACTGATCGTAAACAGGCTGAGAATGTATTAAATTTTCTCTATGAATTAAGACGTAGAAGTGATTTTTTAAATGATATTATCACAGGAAGTATACAGGTCAATGAAATTGTCAGCCGTTCCATGAAAAAGTTGGGCATTGACCTTTCACGTCCATTATTTTGTTGTTTATTAGTGAGTGAAAGCTTCGTTGATAACGAAAAAGAAAAAAATTTTATAATAGAAATATTGAGTGAGAGTAAAGAGTATGTTGTCTGGGAGTGTAAAAATAATATAGGGATTATCTATCATTATATTGAAAAGCAGGAAGAAAATGAAGAACGTAGTCTTTTTTTTGCTGATTTTTTACTAGAAAAAATCAAAAAAAATAATCCTCAGTTACAAGTTATGGTTGGAATTAGTAGCGTACAAAGGGGTTTTGATAGTTTTCGTAAAGCTTATTGGCAAGCATGGAGTGCTACCGTTGCAGCCCAATGCCATGGTAAGAAATTAGAAGGGACCTATCATTATAAAGATTTGGGGATTCTACAGCTTCTCGTTCGAAGTATAGGAAATGAAAGTTCGGATGAATTTATACGAGAACAACTTGGTAAACTCATCAGTTATGATCAAGATAAGGGGACAAATTTTCTAATTACCTTGGATGAAATTTTAAAAAGTTCAACTTTGAAAAGAGTAGCAGAAAAAATGTTTCTCCATCCTAAAACAGTGATTTTTCGCAAACAACGTATTGAAAAAATCTTAGGAGTATCGATTGATTTATTCGAGACACGTTTAGCTCTTGCAGTGGCATTAAAATTATATAGTATTAGTCAATTTATAAAAAAACATTAAAAAGTAATGGTAAATTTTGTTTGAGGATAAAGATTTCTTATGTTTTCGCTAAAAAATTAGCTTACAGGGATAATAGAATATAGTTGGATATTGAATTATACTTAATAAAGTCCAATAAGAAGTATTTTTGATACTTATAAAATTGAATTATAAGCAAACCTTCCGAAAGGCAGGGACGCAAAGCCTTGGGTCTAACGATAGTATGATTCTATGACTGCCAGGTTGCATCATGATTTGATGTGCCTGGTAGTTTTTTTTTTGAGGGGGATTTTTTATTAACGAGCAAGAAGAAGCTGAAGATCATATCAATGAAATGGAAATAGATGAGTTAATTTGCGATGTTTTTGAGCTTTACAAAGAAATTGAAATTATTAATAGGGAAAATTTAGAAAATGGTGAAGAAGAAAATAATTAAAATTTTGGTCGCTAAAATCAGAATGTATGAGGTGTAGAGATGTTTTCAGTCCTACCTAGTGATGAAACTTTAGAAAAAATGTTTTTTATTTCACAACGGTTAGTCGACGGTATTGAGATGGATGATATTTTAGATTATATTATTCAAACGACGATTCTTATCACAAATGCTGATGCTGTTGCTATAAGAGATTTTGATATAGAAAGTGGAAAACTTAAAATTATTAGGGCGTATGGACTTTCTGAAATCTATCTATCCAAGTCTTCGATCCAACTTGGTGAGGGAATTATTGGTCATGTGGTAGCTGATAGTAAACCCTTTGTACATGCTGATATTACTCGAGTGATGGATTGTAATAACAGGGCAATTTTTCGTGAAGAGGGTATACGATCTGTTGTCAGCGTTCCACTGAAAGGGAAAGAGATGAGTACAGGATGTATCACTGTTGCAAGGAAAAAAGTCGATCCATTTTCTACTCAAGAAATATTTTTGCTCAAAATGTTTGGTTTACAGGTTTGTGAAGCAATAAAAATTCTCAAATTAGTTGATGTACTGCAAAAACAAACCATGCATGATTGTCTTACCCATATCTATAATAAGAATGCTTTAAATGTTATATTTGAAAAAAATTTATCCTTAGCGAAAAGACATTTGACTGAAATGAGTATTATTTTTATTGATATTGATAATTTTAAACATTTTAATGATACTCATGGACATTTACTTGGAGATAAACTTTTATTTGATTTTGCACAAGTGTTAAAAAAATTCTGTAGAAAATCAGATTCTATTGGTAGGTTTGGCGGAGAGGAATTTGTTATACTTGCACCAGAGACAGATAAAAAACAGGCAGTAGAGTTTGCTAATAAATTAAGAAGAATAATTGAAAACAAAACATTTATTGGAAAGGGAGACCATGAAACTACAATTACATTTAGTGCAGGAGTTTCTTCTTTCCCTGAAGATGGTGATATGATATTCGATTTATTAAAAAAAGCAGATAAAGCTATGTATCAAAGTAAAATAGCAGGGAGAAATAGGGTTACCCCTTGGACTGTAGAGAATAATCTCTTCTGAAATTTTTCTAAGAATCAATAAAAAAATTGCCCTTGCGTCAATAGTAAGGGCAATTTCTCTTTTAACAACTATATTTTTTCATATTTTTACAAAACGTCTCGGATCAGAGTCATAGAAGAATGTTTTTTGCAACGGTGTGGTGTAACGCATAGCGTTGTTTTCCTTGTTCAAATTTAATTCTTTCGGAGTCAGTCGTTAATTTTAATCCTGGTACTGTAGTTGGTTGGTGATGTTCGTCTAAGGCAACCATGGTAAAGTAAGATGTAAGAGCCGCTTTTGAGGGCTCTAAACCTTCTACATAAAGATTGACCTCAATATCCATAGATGTTTTACCAGTAAATGTTAGATAGGCGTGGCAAGTAAGAACAGTTCCCACACGCAAGGGATGAAGAAAAAGCATCTCATCAACACGGATTGCTGTCACATTTGTACCAGCATGTTTAGTTGCAACTTGTCGTGCAGTATCATACATAAGCTGCATAATTTCTCCTGCATGTACACGTCCTGTTGGATATTTCGGACTTGGACTAATGAGTTTGGAAATATGTACTTCTGAATGTGCTACAGTTTTTTTCATAAAGAACCACCTTTCAGATCATTTTTCACATTGTAATCTATTGTATAAGTAAATTTATTATTTTGTCCATGAAAATTAAGAAGTAATTTTTATAATAAATAAGCAAAGTAAATATAAATATTGGAAATAATGATCGATAAGATCATCAGAGGAAAAGCAATTTTCATGTAGCCCATAAAGGAAATGGGCCGTCCATGGGCTGCAGCTAGGCTTGAAACGACTACATTGGCTGAAGCACCGATGAGAGTTCCGTTTCCACCCAAACATGCACCAAGAGATAAAGTCCACCAGAGCGAGGTTACATCCATCTTGCCGATTTCGCCCATTGATTTGATCAAAGGAATCATAGTAGCAACAAAGGGAATATTATCGACAAAGGCTGAACCAATTGCTGATAGCCAAAGTATTAAAAAATGCATCATGATCACATTACCGTGAGTTACATCCATCGCCCATTGTGCGACCATATGAATAATTCCTGTGACTTCAAGACCACCTACCAAAACAAATAATCCAATGAAAAAGAAAATAGTATTCCATTCGATTTCTTTAAAGACTTCTTCAGGTTCAAGTTTACCAATTAATAGTAGCAGAGCGGCACCTGACATGGCAACTGTTGCAGAATCAAGGTGAAGGAATTGGTGTAACATGAAGCCAAGGATTGTTAAGCAAAGAATTGCAATGCATTTTTTCATCAAAGGTAAATCAATCAAAAATGAGGATTCATCCAAAGTCATAACTCGTTGTCTTTGTTCAGCGGCAATTTTGAGATCCTTACGGTACAGCCAATACAGGATTAAATTAGTTGCGATAGTAATCGTAAGAATAGGGATACTCAAATTAATAATAAAATCATTAAATCCAAGTCCTGTTGCACTTCCGATCATAATATTAGGAGGGTCACCGATCAAAGTCGCAGTTCCGCCAATATTGGATGCAATGATTTCTGCAACTAGAAAAGGAATAGGATTAAGCTGTAAAATATCACTGATTGCGAAGGTAACGCTGGTAAATAATAATACTGTTGTTACATTATCAAGAAGGGCAGAACAGAGGGCAGTTAACCAGAAAAAAACAACCAAAATTTTAACTGGCTCCCCTCCGACGGCTTTAGCAGCTTTGACTGCCATGTATTGAAAGAGACCCGTTTTACTCGTAATGGCAACAATGATCATCATTCCAATTAAGAGACCAATGGTGTTAAAATCAATCAAACGAATGGCTTCTTCTTGGGGCATGACTCTAAATAGTAGTATACAGATGGCACCGATAAGAGCGATTTTCGTTCGGTGAATTTTTTCTGAGACAATAACCCCATAAGCTAAAATGAATAGACTTAAGGCAATCCAAGCTTGATTTGATAACATGATAACTCTCCTCTATGATTTTAATTATGTTAAAGAGACCGTGTACAGTGAATGCTAATGCTTTACTCTACGAATAATTCGAAGAAAATTGCGTAATACCTTTCTTTTTTTAAAAAAATACAGTATTTTAGGAAAAATATTCCTATTTAAATAAATTATTATTTTTTTATAGAACTAAACACTAAAAGCAGGAATTATAAGAAGCCTTATGGAAGTTAAACAACAGAAATAAAAGTAAAAATAATGACAATTTAGATAATAATTAAAAAAGAATAGAGTTAAATTTTCTTTTGTATTTTTATAGAAGGCAAAAGAAATTTTTGTGGTGGAGTCTGTCAACAAGGCTTCACTTTGTTTTTTTGCGTTTTTTACGATATCCAAAGAACGGATTAGGTGTGAGATAGGGAAAGGATGATGGTAGTTTGAGAAAAGATCAGCCTTTATTTAGTCTTCAGACGAAAATTGCTGTATTTGCTTGTATTGTTGTTGCCTTGGCTCTGCTAGTTGCTGATATCATTATTAACGATAAGATTTCTGAAAATGCACGAATTAGTGCCACAGATAAATCCATTGAAATTGCTCGCATTATTGCCTATTCTCCTACAATTATAGAAGCCTTAAGTGGCAAAAGAGATGAAAGAGATATTCAAATTTTTACTGATAAAGTTCTGAGTGTTAGTGAAGTTCGATTTATTACTGTGATGGATATGAATCGAACTCGAAAATCACATCCTAATCCATCCTTGATTGGGTCCCATTATGAAGAAGATGATGTGAATCCTGCTTTTGATGGAAAAGAAACTATGTCGATAAATAGAGGCTCATTAGGAATCTCTTTACGTGCATTTTCACCGATTTTTGATTCTGATGGTCAGCAAGTCGGAGTTGTACTTGTTGGAATTTTGAGTGAGAGTGTGCAAGCAGCAGTCGATAATAGTCGAGCTGCCATTTATGTTGCCGTTGGTTTTGGGCTATTAGTGGGCATCGTTGGTTCTTTGGCGTTGGCACGAAATATTAAAAAAAGTATGTTTGGATTGGAGCCCTTTGCAATTGCAAAAATTTTTGAAGAACGTAGCGCAATGTTGCAAACCGTGAGAGAAGGAATTTTAGCAGTTGACAAAGGCTCTCATATCACGGTTGCTAATGAAGAAGCAATGCGGATTTTTCGCCAAGTGGGTATCTTGGATGATCCAATTGGAAAAAAAGTCGATGAGTATGTACCGAATACTCGAATGCAAAATATTTTAATGAATGGGCAGGCAGAGTTTGACCAAGAACAGGATTTAAATGGGATCATTATTTTAGCTAACCGTATTCCCATTATTGTTGATGGTGAAATTGTAGGTGCGATTTCTACTTTCCGTGATAAGACGGAAATGCGACAATTAGCGGAAAAACTCACAGGCGTTCAAGTTTATGCTGAGGCATTGCGCTCTCAAACCCATGAATTTATGAATAAACTGCATGTTATTGTTGGTATGGTACGCATGGGTTATTATGAGCGGTTGATTAGTTATGTGAGTCAAATTGCCAATCAATATCAAGTCGAAGTTGGCTATGTGGTTAAAAAAATTAAAGATCCAGTTTTAGCGGGAGTTATATTGGGGAAATTAAGTTTGGTTCGTGAAAATGGCGCAGAACTGATCTTGTCTGAGAGTAGTTTTGTACCAGAACCAGCTGAGCCGGAAGTCGTCCATGAATTAATCACAATAGTTGGAAATTTAATTAATAATGCGTTAGAAGCAGTCGAGAATTCCACAGTAAAACAGATTCATGTAGATTTTTCTTATGATAGTGACATCTTAACAATTGAGGTTGGTGATACAGGGGCGGGAATTGAAGAAAAAATAAAAAAAAATATCTTCATACAAGGGTACTCCACTAAAGGAGATGATCGAGGTAGAGGTTTATATTTGATTGAGCGAAGCTTACAGCGATTAGGTGGAACAATTTCAGTGAATTCAATAGTGGGGCATGGAACTGTCTTTCAGGTGATTATGCCTTATTGGAGCAAGGAGGGATATATTGATTAAAGTTATGATTGTTGATGATGATCCTATGGTGGCAGAATTTAATAAACGTTATGTAGAATTAGTAGCAGGATTTCATGTGGAATATGTCGTTCATTCGGCTAGTCAAGCTCTCAAAATATTGGATACTGAAGATGTTGACCTGCTATTGTTAGACATCTTTATGCCGGGTATAAATGGCTTGGAATTATTGGTTCAAATAAGGCAAATGAGTAAAAGTATTGATGTCATTGTGATCACAGCTGCTTGTGATAGTAATAATATAAAAAAAGCATTACAATTTGGTGCTGTCGATTATATCATCAAACCTTTTGAATTTGAGCGACTTAATGCTGCATTGTCAGCATATCAAGGCTTGTCTAATTTAATGGATGATCAAGAACGATTAAGTCAGATTGAACTAGACCAATGCATCTTGTATAAAGAACAACCGACATCCATTCAATTGCCAAAAGGGATTGACCGAAATACCCTAACAATAACATGGAGAAAGATAAAAGAACTAGAACAAGGCTTTTTTTCAACAGAAGAAATGGCAAAATATGTTGGAATCTCGCGAGTCTCTATGCGTAAATATTTAGAATTTTTGCGCCAAATCGGAACTTTACAATTAGAATTAATTTATGGAACTGTGGGTAGACCTATCTATAAGTATCGCTGTATTAATTCTGTAAATAATTGTATTCAACGCTATTTATAATAATTTACTAATGGTATGATTCTTAGAATTATTAAATTAGCCATAAATAGTTATACTAACCCAACTTATTTAAACAAGGGTAAGAACACTATCTTATGATAAAAATTAAATATATTAAGAACCCATCAATAAAATTATTATTTCCATATTGAAAAAATGTAAAATGAAAACAATTTTAGTAAATATGAAAAATTTATTATACGAAAAGCCATTTTCCCTAATCATTGTTAAGGGAAAATGGCTTTATTTAGTGTGATACATTCACTAATCCTTTAATTTGTTCATGCCAAATTAAGTACCCAGTATCGTTAAGGTGTAGGCCATCAATTGTATCTTGAGTTGGTAGGCGACCATCAACACCAGTAAAAGCAGGAGTCAAATCAATATATTTGTAATGGTACTCGTGAGCTAAACGTTTAATTTCGATATTTAGCTGTGTTATATTGTTATTAGTGCGCAAATTTTGTGAAGGGAACATTGTATCATTAAAGGGTAATACGCTTTGAATATAAACCTTTGTATTTGGTAGCTCAGTCTGAAAACGCGTAAGGATATGGCGATAATTAGTGATAATATCTGGAATTGAACGGTTAAAACAAAGGTCATTTGTTCCAATCATCAAAAAAATTTGAGAAGGCTTTGATAAAATGACTTGATCTAATCGATTCAATACACCTAACGTTGTATCACCACCAATACCCCTATTTTCTACAAGTGAGTTTGGGAACAATTTTGACCAGTTACCTTCATCTGTAATACTATCACCTAAAAATACTACGGGATGAGCATGATGAGGATCAATGGAAAAGCACATCTTTTTGAAACGATAGTAAAGGCTGAGGTAAGGTGGATCCTCTGGTTTGCGACTTAAATCGTTAGCTCGCTGGTATAAATTTTCTTCGGCTTTCTCAGCTGTTGCAATCATAGCATGTCGCCAAGGTTGTATAGAAAATATAAGTGTGAACAATATAATTGGAATAACTAATTTCTTCATTAGAACAATGATTCCCTCCTAAGTTAAAATCAAATAGATTTTATACAAAAATTTATGGAATTATAATTGAGCTTGCTATTTTTGGTGCGCCGAGTCTAGTAAGGCTATCTTTAAGATTTTGTAAATACATAAAAATTTCGGTGAAATTTAAACGCAACCAAAAACGCAAAAAACTGTGAGATGCTGCAAAAATAGGGATTCGGTTTAATGTGAATAGTTTACAGTTTATTGCATCGCGTCCTAAATTTATTGTAAAAGCAGCTCGGTAGCCAGCTTGTTTTGCCAATTCGATGATATGTTGGTCATACATTCCACCAGGATAGGCAAGATATTCTATTTTTTGTTTAAGATGCCATTCTAGTGATTCACGTGATTTTATAAGCTGAGAAAGAATATCATCATCGTTTGAAATATTTGTCAGAAATAGATGGCTTAAAGTATGAGATTCAAAGCTAAAACCCTTATCGTACATTTCACTGATTTGTTTCCAAGTCATATAGCGATCATTGTTGCCAGCGAAATCGGTAATAATGAAAAATGTTGCAGTAAAGTGATACTTTTGTAATATTGGATATGCCACACGATAATTATCTTCATAGCCATCATCAAATGTAATTAAAATGGGGTTTTCAGGAAGAATTGTACCATATTGCAAATGATCAACTAACTCCTTAGGAGATATTGCAGTGTAACCGGATTTATACAAATAAGCCATTTGGGCATCAAATTCTTGCGGGCTGAGTGTTAATACGTTGTGCGCTTCCCCATTGATCTGATGATAATTTAAGACTGGCACCCCTGATCCTGAGGAAAGTGGGAGATAATAGATACTAATTAACAGCAATATAGAGATCATTATAAACCATAATGGTAATCTCTTTTTTGATAGTGACAAATTTCATGCTCCTTTCTTTTTTATGTCTTTATAGCAGGTAATAAGATATAATTCTACAAACAACTAACAACTCCTCCTGAAAAAAATGAGTTTTTAGTTTGGTTTTTTTTTGTGAAAAATTGATGTATAATATAATTATAGGTAAGCTTGGTTTTCCCAAGTAGTGATTAATCTTACTTAGAATCAAAAAGTGTTACACTTTTTAATTCTATTTTAAAGAAATGATAAAGTTTATGAGGTGGATACGTGAAAAAAACTGTTGCTTCTTATCAATCGATTGCATTGGATATTGCTAAAAGAATTGTCAATGCTGAATTTTTTGCAGGGGATAAAATATCTGGTCGAACAATACTGGCTAGTCAGTATAACGTTTCACCTGAAACCATTCGCAAAGCTATTGCTATTTTGAAAGAAGCGAATGTTGTTGCAGTATCTCAAGGAAAAGAAATTGTTGTATTATCTCCACAACAATCCTATCATTTTATTGAACATCATAAGGAAATGGTTTCTGCTTACTCCTTAAAACAAGAACTAGAAATACTGCTTGAAAAAAAAGAAGAAACAGATAAGCAATTTCATAAAAATGTTACTCAAATTATGCGTTATTCTGATCGTTTAAAGAATCTTACACCCTATAACCCTGTCGAAATTCAAATTATAGATGATTCAATGGCAGTAGGAAAGTCATTAGCAGATATTAGATTATGGCATAACACTGGTGCTACGATTATAGCTATTCGTCGGAAGACTGAGATTATTGTTTCGCCTGGTCCGAATGCAGTTCTTCAAGCAAAGGATCGTATTGTGGTTGTAGGACCCAATAATGTTTTACACAAGGTTACTGATTTTATAAATAAACAAAAAGAATAATAAACGGGGATGGATAATATGCCATTCCCGAATTTTTATATAATTTTTATGGAGGAAGTTTTATGCGTATACAACGGCTTAGTAAAGTCTATTATTCTTTAACTCATTGGCAGGATTTTAGGCTTAAGCTATTTGGAGAGGGTATCTTAATTGGAGTTTTTGCTGGAATTATTATTGTGTTATTTCGTTATTTCATTGAACAAGCGGAAGAATTACGGGGAGGGGTTTATAACTATTTACAGACAGGACACTTGTCGATGACAGTATTGTTATTTTTAGGCCTATTGGGGGTTGCTTATATACTGAACTGGATCATTAGATTTGAGCCGATGTCTGCTGGTAGCGGTATTCCTCAAGTTAAGGGGATTATTTTAAGTTTAATGAAAATGAATTGGTTAAAAGTATTGGTCAGTAAATTTATTGGGGGGATCATAGCGATTGGAGCAGGATTGTCTCTAGGGCGAGAAGGACCATCAATTCAATTAGGGGGAACAATCGGGCAAGGATTGAGTCGATTATTAGGTAGAACAAAAATGGAAGAGCGATATTTAATCACAAGTGGAGCTAGTGCAGGATTATCTGCTGCTTTCAATGCTCCACTGGCAGGAGTCATATTTTCTTTAGAAGAACTACACAAAAATTTTTCACCCGCAGTATTAATGTCTGCAGTAGCGGCAGCGTTAACGGCAGATGTAATAACGCAACAGTTTTTTGGAGTGAATCCAGTATTTAAATTTAATGGCTTGCCAATTCTTCCCGTTCGTTACTATGGATTCATTATTTTATTAGGTATAGCCATGGGATTATTAGGTATCGTTTTTAATCGTATGCTAATCAAGACATTGAACATTTATGAAAAACAAAAGGTGCTAACTGGTGTGGGAAAAGTAATCTTGCCACTGATGGTTGCTGGAGTCATTGGATTTATTCTACCTGAAATATTAGGTGGCGGTAATAACTTAGTTGATGAATTAGCATCAAAGCATTTTAGTCTAACATTCTTATGTGTATTGTTGATTTCTAAATTTCTCTTTACAATGCTTAGTTATGGTTCTGGTGTTCCAGGAGGAATTTTTCTGCCCATGTTGGTGATTGGTGCCTTAGCAGGTAGCGTATTTACTCACATCGCCATTCCGATTGGAGTACTCGATAGCTATTACAGTACAACAATTATTGTTTTATCAATGGCCGCTTATTTTTCTGCTGTTGTTAAAGCACCAATTACAGGTAGTATCTTGATTATGGAAATGACTGGTTCTTTTGATCATATGCTTTCACTAATTGTTGTATCGATGATTTCTTATCTTGTTGCAGATATTTTTAAAATGAAACCTATCTATGAAGAATTATTGGAGCGATCCTTGAGTAGGAAGGGGAAAGTTCCAGTAAATATGGCGTCAAAAAAACGAGTGATTATTGAATTAGTAATTTGTATTGGTTCAAAGCTAGATGGTAAACAAATTAAGAATATTGACTGGCCACTACAATGTTTATTAGTAAGTATAAAACGTGGTGATGTTGAAATTGTTCCTAAAGGGGATACACGAGTTATTGCTGGTGACTATCTGTTTGTGATGGCTAATGCTGATCAAGGGAAACAACTCCGTGATTTGGCGGAAGAGTGTTATTAATTATTAAATAGATCTTGATATTAATTGTAAAATAATATATTATATAACTAACAACTTCTTTGTAGATGATAGAGTTGTTAGACAAAACCTGTTCTTAAATTGTAGATCATGCTTTCATGTACTAATAAAAATAAGTTGGTTACTCACTCAATATAAATGAATATTGCAAGTAAATTATAGGTGGAGTCTGCAAAACGGACTTCATCTGTTTTTTTTAGAAAAGAAATTTGAGTTTTAAAATAACATGTAATATGCAGGAGGTAGTTATTACAATGAAAATTATTTGGACGATTTTATTTATATTGATGCTAAATAATACAGTTTATGCAATTTCGCCGATCAATATTGATATGATAAAAGAAGCTCAAGATTATGGACAAAAACATAACTATAGCCCGCTCTATGATTTTTTGCAGCCATGGATATCCTATGAAGAAAAAGCTGAGAGACTTAATGAAGGCGCAGAACATGCATATTTATATACATCTTTTTTATTAATTGCCACAGATGCCAGAGAAAAAAGCTTAAATGGACAGAAAATCTCATTAGAAGATAGTAAAAGAATATTTGAAAATTATGGTAATGTGTTAAGCTTTAGTGTTGTTTTATTTGGAGATAATCCATATTTCGGGCAAAAAGCTAAAGTCGTACTTAAGCAAAATAAAAAAGTGATTCAAAATTATGAGGTTGTAATTCCACAGGAAGCGGAGGAGACTTTCAAACGTTCTGATAAAGCAGTGTTCAGACTACAATGTTATTTTTATTTTTTAGAAAAGAAAATTGCTTGTGATAAACCAATGATATTATCGATTGTTACTGATCAAAAAAAAGTACATAATTTCTATTTTGCTACTGCAAATGTTAAGTAAAATTAGAGTTAATAAGAGAATTTTAACAATAGCCATAAGGCTAAAAAAAATAATTTAATAGTTCAGAATATAAGGAGGAATCGAAATGGAGAAAATTCGAATCGGTATTTTTGGTTTTGGGAAAACTGGTAAAATTGTTGCCACTGAATTTTTAAATGACAGCTTATTTCAACTGGAATGGGTAGTGCGCAAAGGTCACGAAAAACATCATAAATATGCTAGTCGACTATTAGGACAAGAGTTTGATGCAGGGGAAATCTTTTCTGTTGAGGACATTGACGAAATGTTTTTTATAGAAAAACCAGTAGATGCTCTTGTAGATTTCTCTGACTCTACAGGACTCTATCTATATGAGAAAGCAGCAAAAGCGGGAATACCAATTATATCTGCTATTTCAAAATATGAGCAAAAAGAATTAGATCTGTTGAAAAGTTTTGCAGAGTCTACATCGGTACTTTATTCTCCGAATATTACACTCGGAATTAATGTATTGATGGTAGCAGCTCAAATTTTGCAAAAAATAGCTCCTCATGCAGATATTGAAATTATAGAGGAACATTTTAAAGGGAAAAAAGAAGTATCGGGAACTGCCAAAAAAATTGCAAATGCTCTTTGCCTTAACGTAGAGGAACATTTACATTCAATTCGTGTTGGTGGGATCGTTGGGCGTCATGAAATCATCTTTGGCCTACCAAATCAAATGATAAGGTTATCCCATGAAAGCATAAATAGGGCCGCATTTGGGCAAGGAGCTATTTTTGCAGTGAAATTTCTCATAGGTAAACCTCATGGAATATATAGCATGGAAACAATCATTGCCGAGATGTTTAGAAATAATATTCCTGTATATTAATTAAATAATCATAGTAGGAAAGGAGGTCTCTTGTGGGGCAAGTCATGATGAGACGGTTAGAGTTAGTCTCTAAACGTCCTAGCTTCGAAGGCGCGGTAGCAACGTTTTCACATTCTATACCAGATTCTGTGATTTATAAATTGGGTAAAATTTTGGATATGAGCGCAGAGGAAATTAAAGAAAAAGTTAATCTAAAAACCGAATTCACTTTGGAGCCAATTTTGTTAAAGTCTGATGTTAACTCAGAAACTATAACTAAAATAGAAGAAAATCGCAAAGAATTCTCTGAAATAGTGATTAAAGTACAGCCAATTCGAAAGTATCTTTATCAGGATTTTGCAGCACACGTTTTTGGATATGTAGGTGAGATTGACGAGATAGAATTAAAAGATAAAAAGAAAGAAGGTTATAAAACAGGTGATATTGTAGGAAAATTTGGTTTGGAAAAAGTATATGATAAATATATTCGTGGTACGGTTGGGGCTGAACAAATCGAAGTCGACGTTAATGGGCAACCGATTAACGTATTGGATGAGAGACAACCTATACCCGGCAATAATCTGGTGGTGACGCTTGACTACAATATTCAAAGGGCTGCAGAAAAAGCAATTGATAAAAGACTTTATTATTTGCAGTCTAAACAACATAAACTAAAGGCTAAGGCTACCTCCGCTATGGTTATGAATATAAAGACTGGTGAGATTTTAGCGATGGTAAGCCGACCTGCTTTTGATCCAAATATATTTAATAAAGGTATCTCATAAGAGACTGGTTATATCAATATATCTAAGGCAACACTTAGGATTATTCGTGATGCTTTGCCCGGTGGTACGGATGCAGATGTTTTTCAAGGATTCCCCATTTCTATTACAGGTAAGACAGGGACTGCAGAAAATCGACATGGTGATGATCATGGTTGGTTTGTAGCGTATGCACCATTTGAAAATCCAAAGTTTGTTGAACATGGTGGGTACGGTTCGCAGTCGGCAGCGCCCATTGCCAAAGATATTTTGAGAGAGATATTCCATGTTCACAAATTGCTTAATAATGCTAGGGAAGATCTTGAGTAAGTTGGTTACGATCAATATAAAGGATAAGGGGGGGACGAAAATGCAAGGATGTCCAGTTCTTGAAATTGATTTAGGTAAAATTACTGAGAATGCAGAACAAGTAGTAGAAAAATGTCGGGAAAAGGGAATACAAGTTCTTGGCGTTACTAAAGGATTTAGCGCCATGCACCAAATTGTTAATGCAATGCTTGCTGGAGGTATTGAAGAGTTGGCAGATGCTAGAATGGAAAATATCGTTGAACTTAGAAAACAAAATATTCATAATCCAGTTACTTTATTACGGATTCCACGACTAAGCAATGTAGATAATGTAGTCCAGTATGCCAATACCAGTATTAATTCAGAAGTCGCGGTTATAAAAGCATTAGCTGCTGCAAGTGTTCGTAGTGGAAAAGTACACAATATTATTTTGATGGTAGATCTGGGGGATCTGCGTGAGGGAATCATGGAGGAGAATGTATTAGATACAGCCGAGCAGATTTGCGGTTTGCCTGGAGTTACCGTTGTTGGGTTAGGAACAAACATGGGGTGTTTTGGTGGTATATTACCGAGTGTTGACAATTTGGGGATTTTAGCGAAATTGCGGCATGATCTAGAAAGACATTTAGGACATCGATTGGACATTGTCTCTGGAGGTGGTACGTCGACTCTGTTATTAGTGGAGAATGATATGGTTCCAATGGGGATTAATCAGCTACGGATTGGAGAAGGGATTTTACTAGGAACGGATACAACGAATAACCGAAAGATTCCCTGGCTGCATCAAGATGCATTTACTCTTAGAGCTGAAGTGATTGAGGTAAAAGACAAACCGTCTATGCCAATTGGGGAAGTTGGTAAAGATGCTTTTGGTAATACTCCTAAATTCGTTGATATAGGAATCAGAAAACGTGCAATTTTAGCTTTAGGCAAACAAGATGTGTATATTGAAGGTGTTTTTCCATTAGAAGGAGATTTTAACATACTAGGTGCTAGCAGTGATCATACAATTATAGATATCACCGATACTAGCAAAGAAATTGCAGTTGGTGATGAAGTTGTTTTTGGCTTGACGTATCCAGGGTTACTTTCCGTAAGCGACTCACGTTATGTAAGAAAACAATTTAAAGGAGGAAAAGAATATGAGAATTGAATTAGTAGAGGAATTTGATTTAGATTTTTTACAGAGTTTAGTACAATTGGAAGCAGAAGCATTTGGAATAGGAGGATTAAATGAATGGCATCTTGTGCCCTTTATCCGTCATGGTCAAGTATATATTGCTAAAGAACAAGAAAAAGTTGTAGGATTGATTCAGTATATGCGGGATTGGAAGAATCCAAATAAGGCATATCTAATGGGAGTCTCCATAGCAAAAAAATTACGTGGACAGGGTCTAGGTACAATATTGATGCGCACTAGTTTGAGAGCATTGAAAGAAGAGAATATTGAAGCAGTTGAATTGACTGTAGATCCTAAAAATTTTAGTGCAATTAAGATTTATCAAGAAAAGTTGGGCTTCGTGGGGAAAGATAGAAGGGTAGATGAATATGGTGCAGGAGAAAACCGCCTGGTGATGCTTTTATCATTGTGTGATCTTTCTCAAGATTAAGTATCCAAGGGTATTTAGTGTGAGAGATAGGGAGAAATATAACTAATAAAGCTAATCTTTACCACTTTTATATGGTAAGATTAGCTTTATTTTAATTACTAAACTGCTTATAAAATAGCCATTAATTGCGGTTACTTTAATTACTTTATATACTTTAATTACAGATAGCTTTCAAAAGTTAACTATACTAGAAAAAAGTCAGTAAATTGTGTATTTTTAGATTAATGAAACTTAGTAAAGAAGAGTTGGGGGTGGAATTCTTGTCGACAACACTTGAAAAAATCAAGGATATGCAAAAACAGACAGAAAAAATCATGGCTGGTGGTGGAACAAAGCGCATTGAAAAGCAACATTCCTTAGGGAAATTAACTGCTCGTGAACGCATTGAAAAATTACTAGATGCAAAAAGCTTTATGGAACTAGATCGTTTTGTGACTCATCGTTGTACCAATTTTGGTATGGAGCAAACAGAAGCGCCTGCTGAAGGTGTCGTTACAGGATATGGTACGATTGAAGGACGTTTGGTCTATGTGTATGCACAAGATTTTACTGTCGTTGGTGGTTCCCTTGGAGAAATGCATGCGGCAAAAATTTGCAAAGTACAAGATCTCGCAATGGAAATGGGAGCTCCAATCATTGGTATTAATGATTCAGGTGGTGCACGCATTCAAGAAGCTGTAGATGCTTTGGCGGGGTATGGAAAAATTTTTTACAAAAATACATTGGCTTCTGGTGTCATTCCTCAAATTTCGGCGATCATGGGACCATGCGCTGGTGGTGCAGTGTACTCTCCTGCATTAACAGATTTTATCTATATGGTGAAGAATACCAGCCAAATGTTTATCACAGGTCCTCAAGTAATTAAAACAGTTACGGGTGAAGAAGTCACTTCTGAAGATCTTGGTGGTGCTATGACTCATAATGCTACATCAGGCGTAGCGCATTTTGTGGCAGAGAATGATGATGATTGTTTAGAACAAATTCGCCGCCTTATTAGTTTCATTCCTAGTAATAACTTGGAAGTTACACCTGTTATTGACAATGGTGATGACGCTATGCGAATGGATGAAACCCTCAATACAATCATTCCTGATAATTCGAACCAATCTTATGATATGAAAGACGTGATTGCTAAGATTGTAGATGATGGGGATTTTTATGAGGTACAACCTTATTATGCACCTAATATTATCACAACTTTTGCTCGTTTAGATGGCAAAACTGTGGGGATCATTGCCAATCAACCAAAGGTCATGGCTGGTTGCCTCGACATTAATGCTTCGGATAAATCTTCTCGTTTTATTCGATTTTGTGATGCTTTTAATATTCCAATCCTTAATCTTGTTGACGTTCCTGGTTTCTTACCTGGTACGAATCAAGAATATGGTGGTATCATTCGTCATGGCGCTAAGATGCTCTATGCGTATTCAGAAGCAACTGTACCAAAAGTGACTCTTGTTCTTAGAAAAGCCTATGGAGGCTCTTATCTTGCCATGTGTTCTCGAGATCTTGGTGCAGATCAAGTTATCGCTTGGCCGACGGCTGAAATTGCTGTGATGGGACCTGCGGGTGCTGCCAATATTATCTTCAAGAATGATAAGGATATCAAGGCTAAGACAGATGAATATGTTAAAAATTTTGCTACTCCTTATCAGGCAGCTAAACGCGGGTTCGTTGATATGGTGATTGAACCTCAAGAAAGCCGTCCAGTATTGATTAATACTTTCAGTATGCTGGCTTCGAAACGGCAAGGACGCCCTGCGAAACGTCATGGTAACTTTCCAGTATAGGTAAGGTTAAACATTAATAAAAATTTAAGAAAGGAAAAAGGTGAACATAATGGGTCAACCAGTTACAACCAATCCAATATTGATTGCTGCAATCAATATGACCGTGGTATTCGCTGTTTTGTATGGTCTTAGCCTAATTGTCAATCTGATTCGCATCATCGATCCTACGCAAAAAAAAAAGATAACACAAAATGAATTACCGGTAGTCGTTAATTCCGCTCCTGTCGTGGCTGATGCCGCTATCGAAGAGGATTACGATGAAATGATGATCCTATTCACAGCAGCCATTGCTGCTTATGGTCATGGTGATGCACGAATTGTCGCTATTCGCCCAATCGGTGCTCCAACTTGGACACAAGTGGCTCGTACAGAAGGTGCAAATCGAAAAAACGGAATGAATTAAATTGAATAGGGATAGTAAGTAATATGCCATGATATGAAGAATAAGGGAGGATTACACATGAAAAAATTTCAAATTACTTTTAAAGGTCAAGTCTATGAATTAGATGTGGAAGAAATTACTGGAGGGACTCCAGTGGTAAAGAAAACTGTTTCCACTCCAACTCCAAGTCCAGTATCTGCTCCGGCATCGACTCCAGCCCCAGCAGCTAAGGTAACACCCACAGCAACTCCCGCAGGTGCACAAACGGTCCTTGCACCAATGCCAGGCAAAATATTCAAAGTAAACGTGCAGCCTGGTGATTTAATTAAACGTGGTGATGTTATCTGCATTTTAGAAGCCATGAAAATGGAAAATGAAATTATGGCAACCCAGGATGGTAAAGTCTCAGATGTACGCGTTACTGTAGGGCAGTTAGTGTCAACCGGTGATGTGCTAATTGTGACTGCTTAAAGTAATAAAGCATGCTAAACATGACGATATAGGAGGAAAAAACACGATGGATGCATTTATTGTTTCCCTGCAGGCTGTGTGGGCAGATAGCGGTTTTACCGATTTCACCTCCGGTCACGCGATTATGATTGCTGTTGGTATCATTTTGCTATACTTAGCTTTTGCCAAAGGGTTTGAACCTTTACTATTATCTCCCATAGCTTTTGGTTGTATTCTAGCCAACTTTCCTAAAACAGGATTTGAAACAGATCCTGGTTTGATGCAACTGATTGGTTTTGGTATTTCTCATGAAGTCTTTCCACCTCTGATCTTTTTAGGTGTTGGTGCTATGACTGATTTTGGTCCTCTGATTGCTCGTCCTTCTACTTTATTATTAGGTGCTGCCGCTCAAATTGGCGTTTTTGTGGCGTTAATGGGGGCTATGGCTCTTGGTTTTAATGTGCAAGAAGCTGCTTCTATCGGTATTATTGGTGGTGCTGATGGTCCGACAGCCATCTATCTAACAATGAAATTGGCTCCTCATTTGTTGGGGGCTATCGCTGTAGCTGCTTATTCTTATATGTCTTTAGTACCACTCATTCAACCTCCGATTATGAAATTATTGACGACGAAAGCCGAGCGAGAAATTGTGATGGATCAATTACGTCCTGTTTCTAGATTTGAAAAACTGGCTTTTCCGGTCGTGACTACTATTATTATCAGCTTATTATTGCCTCCTATCTCATCTTTGATGGGGATGCTTATGCTTGGAAATTTATTTCGGGAATCAGGAGTTACAGCTCGTTTAGCCGATACTTCAGAAAATGCACTGATCAACATCGTGACTATTTTCTTGGCAACAGGTACTGGTCTTACAATGAAAGCTGAAAATTTCCTTAACATCCAAACTCTTGAGATTATCTTTCTTGGTTTAGTGGCATTCGCTTTTGGTACTGCTGGTGGTGTACTGTTTGGTAAAATCATGAATTATTTTAGTGGTGGTAAGGTTAACCCATTAATCGGTTCTGCTGGTGTATCAGCAGTACCCATGGCTGCCCGTGTAAGCCAAATTGTTGGTCAACAAGCCAACCCTGGCAACTATTTACTTATGCACGCCATGGGACCTAATGTAGCAGGTGTTATTGGAACGGCTGTTGCAGCTGGTACGATGCTCGCAATGCTCAAGTAATTATTGGTATCAATGATAGAGAATAGAGTGACGTCTCTATCATTGGTTTGCCAGGAATGAGATATAAAAGGATACTCTCATTCCTGACAACTACCATGTACAATCCAACTGATCAAATTTCTCATGGGTATGTAAAAAAGGAGGGAATTTATATGTCAGCAGCTGTAATCACACTGATTGTCTTAGGTATTGTTGCCTTATTGTTTGTTACAGAAGTGATTCCTCTAGCCGTCACTGCTATCGGCGGTGCAATTGCTCTCGGTGTTCTTGGTATTATTCCCATGAAAATGGTCTTTTCTGGTTTATCAAATTCAACTGTTGTTTTATTTGCTGGCATGTTTGTCATTGGCGCATCCATGTTTCATACTGGATTAGCTCAGAAATTAGGAGAAGCTGTCGTACGAGCTGTTGGTAAAGGTGAAAATGCCTTAATGTTTGGTACAATGGTCATCGCGGCTGCTATTTCTTCAGTATCCTCTAATACAGGTACGACAGCAGCATTGATGCCTGTTATTATCGGTATTTGTAAAGTAGCAAAACTCCCTGCATCTCGTCAGCTTATGCCTTTAGCTTTTGGTGCAGGACTTGGTGGTATTATTACTCTTGTTGGTACACCGCCTAATATTATTGCAGCAGGGTCATTAAAAGCTGCTGGTTTTGAGCCCTTTGGTTTCTTTGAATTTGCATGGATTGGTATTCCTTTGACTCTTGTGGGTATTGCTTATATGATGTTTGTCGGTAAACATTTATTACCGAAAGCTCATATTACTGGCGATGTTGTCATTGATGAAGAAGCAGTGGCGGAAGCGACAGCAGGTTCAACAGATCCTAAGAAAATGTGGATCACTGCAGCGACCCTCATCGGTGTTGTTATTGTCATGGCCCTTGATTTAAAACAATTACCTCTTGAGATTGCTGCTGTGATTGGTGCTCTCATTCTCGTTTTGACCAAGTGTTTATCTGAGAAACAAGCATATACTGGGATTGATTGGGTCACCATCTTCCTTTTTGCTGGTATGATGCCCATTGCAACGGCGATGGAAACAAGTGGTGCAGGTAAGTTAATTGCCGATCAAGTAGTTGGCATTCTTGGCAATAACCCTAGCCCTATATTTGTGACAGCCATATTATTCGCCCTGTCTGGTGGGCTAACGCAAATCATGTCAAATACTGCATGTACAGCTTTGTTAGCACCGATTGGTATCTCCATTGCCAATGGGTTGGGAGCTAGTCCTCATGCAGTGTTGATGGCAATTGCTGTCGCAGCATCTTGTGCCTTTTCAACTCCTGTTGGAACTCCACCAAACACTCTGGTTCTTGGGCCTGGTGGTTATAAATTCATGGATTATGTAAAAGCTGGTACAGGTCTTGTTGTGGTATGTTTCATTGTATCCATTATCATTATTCCTATGGTATGGCCATTTTTCCCTGCTAAGTAAGTTAGAAGAACAAGTTGCATCTCGAGGACAAGGACATTCCTTGTCCTCGAGGATATATAGTGTATGGTGGCAGGTAGATCAGAAGATAGAAGGGTGGTGAGATCTGATGGGAGAGGCGCAGCAAGTAACACGGATTATCATATCTTTTGTGACGTCCTTAGCCATTATTTATATAATTGCTAAAATCATTGGGGAAGAACGAAAGGCTCAGTGGTTTAAAAAAAGAACGAAAAGCAATATTTTCACTCGCCGAGGATTCTTAGGAGATACCTGGAATTTTGGTGTTCCATATCGATGGCAAGGATTTATGGTAGTATTTTTTATGTTTGGTATTATCGGTTTAGTGAGTTATGCAGTTATTTTTACAAATTAAATATGATTGTTATGGGCCTGATGAAAGGGCTCTTCTTTTTAACTATTAAAGTATTTATCTAAACCAGAAAAATTGTCAGAGGTGAGATTTTTTCTATTGAGCAATCTCTAGTATGATTGCTAGGAGATAAAAAATAGGGGGCATTATAAATGATCGATATCAAAGATCGCGTGCGTAATTCTGCATTACATGACAAAATTGTGAGCGCAGATGAAGCGGCGGCAGTGATTAAGCCAGGAATGAATGTTGGAACAAGTGGATTTACCCCATCTGGTTATCCGAAAGCAGTACCCTTGGCCTTAGCTGAAAGAATCAAAAAAGAACATTTCCAAATTAACCTTTGGACTGGTGCATCCGTTGGGAAGGAACTCGATGGAGCACTTGCCGCAGTTAATGGTATAAATAGACGTTTACCCTATCAAACGAACAATGAAATACGCAAGTCTCTTAATTCTGGTGGCGTTAAGTATTGTGATTTGCATCTAAGTCATACTGCACAAATGTCTAGATATGGATTTTTGGGTGGAAAAGTAGATGTAGCGATCATTGAAGCCTGCGCTATTACAGAAGAAGGACATATTATTCCAACCACTTCAATGGGTAATTCAGCATCCTTCGTACAAAGTGCTGATATTGTTATTATAGAAGTCAATACAAGCCAGCCTCTTGCTCTTGAAGGTATGCATGATATATATATTCCAATGGATCCTCCACACCGTCTTCCAATTCCTATTGTAAAAGTGGATGATCGAATTGGTACTCCTTAT